>JBBSKV010000031.1:0-10784 GCA_038255955.1 Propionibacteriales bacterium | reverse complement strand
TGCTCCTCGACGTCGTCATCGGCCACGGCGGCGTCAGCGACGGTCACCGAGATCTTGGACAGGTCGGGCAGGTCGAGCTCGGGACGGACGTCCAGCTCGGCGGTGACCTCGATGGGCTCCCCGTCGACAAACTTGGCCAGGTCGATCTCGGGCTGGCTCAGCGGCTGGATGTTGGTCTCCTGCAGGGCTGAGGAGTACCAGCCGGGCAGGGCCGAGTTGATGGCTTCGTCGAGCACGGCGCTGCGGCCGACACGCTGGTCGACGATGGCGGCGGGAACCTTGCCCTTGCGGAAGCCGGGGATGGTGATCTGGGCGCCGATGGTCTTGTAGGCGGCCTGAAGGCTCGTCTCGAACTCCTCGAACGGCACCTCGATGGTGAGCTTGACCCGGGTGGGGCTGAGAGATTCGGTCGTGCTCTTCACGTGACTGGACTCCTGGAAATCGACGATGATCGGGGGCCGCGGCAGGGCGACGGGCGGCCGGAAACGGCCAGATTCCAGTCTCTCATGATGCTGCAAGGAGAAGGAAACTGGTCGGGATGACAGGATTCGAACCTGCGACCCTCCGCTCCCAAAGCGGATGCGCTACCAAGCTGCGCCACATCCCGTGACCGTCCCACTGTAGTGGCCCACTGCGGAACTACCCCGACGGGTTGATCCCGGTGGCCGAGGGCGACGGGCTCGGCGCCGAGGCTGATGGTGCGGGTGCCGATGGCGCGGGCGTGGCAGTGGGTGACCCACCGTCGACGAAGGACGGGTCGGTGAGGTCCTCGACGGTGACCTTCGCGCAGGATCCGGTCCGGCTCTGCAGCTCATCGACCTCCCACGAACCGTCCGTCCGGACGAAGGTGATGCGGGCAGCATCGACGCGTCGCGCATCGGTCGTGGCCGAGCCCTTGATCCGGCTGAAGCCGGCCGACGTCAGGCAGATCGAGATTTCGGCCCGGCTGCCCTGCACCGACACGGCAGTGGGCGTGAACGGCACCGGACCCGGATAGAAGCGTCCGAACTCAGCCGTGAACAGCGGCGGCAGGACGGTGCGGCCGTGCGAGGTCATCAACGATCGAGCCGGGCCCAGGTCCCGGTCGTCGTCGTTGATCGCTCGCGCCACGGCGGTGGCCCACCCCCGGGCAGCCTGCACCTGCGGCCGCTCTTCGAACCGCGAGGTGGGCAACGCCGCAGTCGGGGTCGCGGACGGCGTCACGGTGGGCGTCGGCGTGGAGAGCGCCGGGCTCGGCGTCGCACTCGTGGGTGCGGCGACCGACGGCGTGGGCGGTGGGGAGTCGTCGCGCAGGATCGCGCTGCACCCGGCCGCGCCGAGGGTGACGGCGGCCAGCACGGCCACGGTCCCGGCACGGACATCTTGTCGCATGGAGTCAGGATAGGGCCGCGTCGGGCTGAGTCACGGTCCTTGGCTGCCAGACTGCTGGCATGTCGTTCGATGCGATCGCTGCGGCCGTGACTGCGACCGTCCAGCAACGGCAGCCCGCGTGCGGGACCAGCCGGGTGATCGCCATCGACGGTCCCAGCGGCGCCGGAAAGACCGATCTGGCCGCATGCTGGCGCGACGCACCGGACACCACCGTGCTCCACCTCGAGGATCTGTACCCGGGCTGGCACGGGCTCGAGGCGACCCCTCCGGTCGTGGCCGAGATGCTCGCAGCGGTCGCCACCGGTCGAGATGCCTCGGCCCCCGGCTGGGACTGGGAAGGCGATCGCCCCGGCGGCACTGTCCATCTAGTACCGCGGCCCGTCATCGTCCTCGAGGGTGTTGGCGCCGCCGCCGGCGTTATCCGACCTTTCCTCAGCCTGATCGTCTGGGTCGACGCGCCCCCCGAGGTTCGGCACGAGCGAGCCATGGCCCGCGACGGCGACACCTTCGCACCGTGGTGGCAGACGTGGGCCGACCAGGAACGGCGGCACTTCGCCCGTGAGCTCACCCGCACCCATGCCGACGTGATCGTCACGACCTGATGTGACATCATGGACCCGCTGGTGAGGCCACACGGTCGAGCCGCATGCGGACGTAACTCAATTGGTAGAGTCTCTGCCTTCCAAGCAGAATGTTGCGAGTTCGAGTCTCGTCGTCCGCTCTCTTCCTCCCCTTCTAGGCTGACCCGGTGACTGAACGGGCCGTACGCCGCGACATCCAGGGTCTGCGCGCCGTGGCCGTCGCCCTGGTCGTGGCTTACCACCTGTGGCCCGCTGCCGTCCCGGGTGGATTCATCGGCGTCGACGTCTTCTTCGTCATCTCCGGGTTCCTCATCACGGCCCACCTGCTGCAGACTCCCCCGACCTCGCGGAGGGCGCTCGGACAGTTCTGGGCCCGTCGCATCCGCCGCCTGCTGCCGGCGTCGCTGCTGGTGATCGCGGCGACGCTGGTGACGGCCCGGCTGGTGGCGCCCCCGACCGAGTGGGGTCGCACGGCCCGCGAGGCGATCGCCTCCACGTTCTACGTCGAGAACTGGGCCCTGGCACGGTCGGCGACCGACTACCTGGCCACGGACGCCAACCCCACCGCACTGCAGCACTTCTGGTCGCTCGGCGTCGAGGAGCAGTTCTACCTCGTCTGGCCCCTGCTGCTGGCGGCCGCGTTCTGGTGGTCCGCGGGCCCCAGCACCCACCGCCGAGCGGCGGCGCTCGTGATCAGCACCGTGGTCCTCGCCTCATTCGGATACTCGCTGCTGCTGACCGCGCAGAACCCAGCGGCCGCCTACTTCGTCACACCGACCCGCATGTGGGAGCTCGGCGCGGGCGGACTGCTGGCCGTCGTCACTCCGCGCGTCCGGGGACACGCTGCGACGGCGCTGGCGTGGACCGGTCTCGCGACGATCGCCGTCGGCGCCTTCGCGTTGTCCGGGTCGGACCCCTTTCCGGGCTGGCGGGCCCTCCTGCCGGTGCTGGGAGCGGCCGCGTTCCTCGCCGCGGACAGCCAGAGCAGAGCCGGACCGGCGACCGTGCTCGCCTGGCGCCCCGTGCAGTGGCTCGGGGACGTGTCGTACTCGGTGTACCTGTGGCACTGGCCGCTGATCGTGCTGGCGCCCTTCGCGCTCGACCGAGACCTGGGCTGGGTCGACCGCATCGGGATCGTGGCGCTCACGCTCGTCCTCTCGGCACTGTCGTACCGCCACGTCGAGCAACGCTGGCGCCGCTCCCCCTCCGGCACCCGCCTGCGGCGTCCCTACGTGGCGGCAGCCGCGGCGATGTCGGTGGTCGCCCTGGCCGGCGTCGCGCAGACCACCGAGGTGGCCGTCCGCGACGATCGCGCCGCGGCTCGGGCCGAGACGGTGCGCCGCAGTGCCGGCGAGTGCCTCGGAGCCGGGACGCTGGCCTACCCCGACGCCTGCACCGAGGACGCTGCCGCGAGCCTGGTCCTGCCCCCGTCGGCCGCTGCCGACGACCGCCCACCGACCTTCGCCAATCGCTGCTTCGAGACCCCTCCCTATCCCCAGACCCCCTCGTGCACCTACGGCAGCGGGCCCCTGCGCATCGCCCTGGTGGGCAACTCGCACTCAGCGCACTGGCAGCCGGCGTTCGCAGGTCTGCCGGAGGCGACCGTCACGACGTTTCTCGCCTCGGAGTGCACCACGGTCGACGGCGCGCAGCTGACCTTCGACGCCCGCGCCAAGGCGACCGGGTGCCAGCAGTGGGGCGAGCGCGTGTTCGACCGCACCCGGGGTGAGCAGTTCGACCTCATCGTCACGTCGCAGCGCAACGTGCATGCCGTCGTCGGTCACACCGGGTCGGACCGACTCAGCACCCTCGAATCGGCCTTCCGGGGCCAGCTGGAGCGATGGACGGAAAGCGGTGCGCAGGTGCTCGTGCTGCGGGACACGCCATTCCCCGATGACGACGTCGGAGCGGTGCCGGTGTGCCTGGCCCGCAACAACGAGGACGTTCCCTCGTGCTCCGGAGACCCGAAGGACTGGATCCCGACCGATCCGTTGGCTGCAGCGGCGGGCGCCGTCCCGGGCGCCAGCGTGGCCGACCTCAACCGGTTCATCTGCCGACCGACGATCTGTCGAGCCGTCAACGGCCGGGTGATCACCTACTTCGACGGATCACACCTGAGCGAGACCTACGCCCGGACGCTCGGTCCGTTCCTGGCGGCCGAGGTGCGGGACGCCGTGCAGAACTGAGGCGCGGCCGGCCTCACGAACGGTCACCGGACGAGCGCTGCGCCTCCCTAGGCAGGTCGACAGTCCCGATGACGGACGGGTCGACGCGCGCCAGCAGCAAGATGGCGCGGTCGTCACCCGCGTCGACCTCGGCCATGATGCGCTCGGGAGCACCCGCGAAGCCGGCCTGCACGATCTCACCTGCCCGGGCCCGCAACCACTCGATGCCGGTCGTGAAGTCGCGAGACCGGGACTCGACGACGCCGTCGGTGTAGAACATCAGCGCGTCGCCCTCGGCGAGGGTGCCGGTCGTCTGATGGAACTCCGGTCGCTCGGTGATGCCGAGGGCCAGTCCGCGAGCGCCGTCGACCTCCCACGTGCGGGTCCGCCCGTCCCAGCGCAGCGCAGGCGGATGACCCGCGCAGATGATGGTGTAGCCGCCCGATCCCAGGTCGACCACGACGTGCACCGCCGTGGCGAATCCGTCGTCCCACTTCTGCCGCAGCAGGAAGGAGTTGGCGGCGGCGAACAGTCCGTTCGGAGGCAACGCCCCGATCAGGCCACCCAAGGCTCCGGCCAGCTGCAACGACCTGGTGCCGGCTGCCACCCCCTTGCCGCAGACGTCGACCAGCACCATCTCCAACGTCGTGTCGTCATCGGAGAGGGTGGCGACCAGGAAGTCACCTGAGAACCGGGCGCCGCCGGCGTACTTCATGGCTGACTGCGAGCTCCATCCAGCTGGCAACGGCGGCACCGTGCCCTGCGACTGCAACCGGTCGCGCAGATCGACCAGCATCCCCTCGCTCACGGTGCGCGGCACTCCGGTGCGCCGATGGCTGGAGTCGAACAGCACCACCAACGCCACGATCGACATGGCACCTAGGGTGCTGAGCCGAGCACCGGTCATCCCGTTGGTCAGCGACTCCACCGACACGGTCAGCGTGACGCAGGCGATGATCCAGGCGATCAGCAGCACGAGGTGCCGGTGCCCAAGCGTCATCGTGCCGAAGAGCATGGGGACCACGAACCACGCCGCGGCGACCATCCGGTACTCGATCAACGACAGAGTGAGAATCACCAGCGTGAGCCCGAAGATGACGAACAGCACGGCTCGCTGACCCTCGCTGCTGCCCGTGCGCAGCCCGACGACCCGATCCTCGACGTACTGCCCCACCGCGGGGCGGAGGCGACGCAGGGGGCTCGTCATGCAGCGAGCCTATCGGCGAACTCGCTCATCCGGTGCGCTGACAGGACGGACACCAGAACAGGTTCCGGGCCGCCACCACCCGCTTGCGCACCGGCGTGCCACACACCAGACAGGGCTGCTGATCGCGTCGGTAGACGTAGACCTCTCCCCCGTGGTCGTCGGCGCGCGGCGGCCGACCCATGGCCTCGGGCTCGTGGTCGGGGCGCACGGTGTCGATCCGGCCGCTCACGACACCCTGACCCATCAGCTCGACCAGGTCGGCCCACATCGCGTCCCACCGGACCTTGGGCAGTAGGCGGCCGGCCGTCATCGGTGCCACGCCGTGCCGGAACAACACCTCGGCCCGGTAGACGTTGCCGACGCCGCCCAGCACCGCCTGGTCCATCAGCAACGTCGCGATCGGAGCCGATGACGCGTGGATGCGGCGCCACGCACGATCCGGATCCGCGTCAGGTCGCAGCGGGTCGGGACCGATTCGCTCGATCAGGGCGTCGACCTGTGCCGGCACCAGGAGCTCGCAGGTCGTGGGTCCGCGCAGATCGGCGGTGTCCTCGGCCTCCAGCCGCCACCGCACCTGGCCCACGACGTCGTGCCCGGTCCCCAGCGTGATCACGAAGCTGCCGTACAGGCCCAGGTGCACGTGGGCCACCACGTCATCGAAGTCGACGAGCAGGTGCTTTCCCACGGCGTCGGCACCGATCAGGATGCGCCCATCGAGGTCGGCCGCTGCGGCGAAACGTCCTTGCGGACTGCCCGATCGCACCGCCCGATCGCCGAACGTGGCCTCGAGGTCACGCGCCAGCCGGTGGAGGGTGTGGCCCTCAGGCAAACTCGCCGGTCTCCTCGTACGCCAGCAGCATGTCGATGCGCCGCTGATGCCGGTCGGCTCCGCTCCAGGGCGTCGTCAAGAATGTCTCGACGATGGCGGTAGCTTCCTCGGCTGTGTGCATGCGCGCGCCGACAGCGACGACCTGGGCGTTGTTGTGCTGGCGGGCCAGCGAGGCGGTCTCGGTGCTCCATGCCAGTGCGGCCCGCGCACCGGTCACCTTGTTGGCCGCGATCTGTTCGCCATTGCCAGATCCACCGATGACGATCGCCAGCGAGTCCGGGTCGGCCACCGCCGCTGCCGCCGCGTCGACGCAGAAGGGCGGATAGTCGTCCTCGGCGTCATAGGCGTGGGCTCCGTGGTCGACGGGGTCGTGCCCCTGCGAGGTGAGCCACGCGATCAGATGGGTCTTGAGCTCGAAACCGGCATGATCGGCAGCGATGTGGACGCGCATGGCGTCAGTCTGGCAGCCGGAGCGGCTGGGGCCTCAATCACCCTCGGTCAACGAGCGGACGAACTCGGCGAACGCGTCAGCGGACTCCTCGCCGGTGAAGTCGCTCAGCACGTAGCGCCGGCGCTCGTCCCGGGCGCGGGCCAGCGGATCGTCGAACAGCAGACCGTCGAGCGCCTCGCCGAGGTTGCTCAGGTCGCCGAGGATCACGTAGCCCGTCTCGGCCACCGGGTTCTGCTCGCGGAACACGTCCACCGGGTCGTGCATGCTGGTCATCGCGTACGGCTTCCCGGAGGCCAGGAAGTCCGACACCACGCTGGACACGTCCGAGACGAGCGCGTCGCAGCGGTTGGCCAGATCCGCGATGCTCCAGTCGGTGTCGACCTGCCGACCCCACTGGTGGGGGCGGCCGGAGGTGTCTCGATCCTGCTTCAGCAGCAGGCGGATCTCGTTGATGACGGCGCGACGGCGGCGCCAGCGGTAGCTCAAGGGGTGGGGACGGAACATCACGACCGCTCCCCGGTCGAGCAGGGCCTGCACGATCTGCGGCCCCTGCTCGAGCGAGGAGAAGTTCACGTTCTCGTTCAGGCCCTGCCACGTCGGCGCGTACAGGACGGTCTTCTCGGCCAGATCGCCGATCGACGTCGAGGACAGGCCGATCCCGGAGGACTGTGGACGGCCCAGCACCACGAACTGCTCGCGAGGAATGTCGATGCCATGGCGCTCGTAGCGATCGACGCCGGCCTGGCCGCACACCACGAGCAGGTCGTACGCCGCGTGGCGCGGGTTGAAGTTGGCGGGCTTGTCAGAATCGCCGTGGTTCAGCCACACGTGCGTGATGTCGCGGTGCGCCATGAACAAGGAGTTGGTGCGGGCGTTCTGCACGTAGAACATCGCGCGGATCGACGGCACGATGAAGTCGTCGAGCTCGGCCGTGCCCTGGGAGCCCAGCTGGATCAGCGGCGAGGACAGGTCGGCGCCCTCGAGGATCATCGAGACGTACTTCTTGTGCCGATTGATCACGACGTTGCGCTCACCGGATCGCAGGATGAACGGCTCCCACATCTTCAGCTGCCACGGTCCACCGGACCGACCGGCGTATCCCATGGCCACCCGAGGCCCGTACGCCACCAGTGCGCGACGCACTCGTCGGGCGTGCCGCCGACCCAGGATCCACGGCGCCGCGCGTCGCCACGCGACCACGGCCACCAGGGCGGCGACCAGCAGCGGCGCCCACTGGGTCGCCACGTCGACGACGGCGATTGCCCCGACGGCAACCGCGCCGACCAGCACGGTGACCAGATGGGTCCGCGAGCTCACCGAGCCGAACTTCGGCGGCCCGTCAGAGACTCCCGGGAGGCCGTACGCGTGCGGCGCGACGTAGCCAGGTCGCGGATCGACCACCGCCAGAGCGGCGATCACCACGAGGCACAGCAGCGGCACCACTCCGGCGCCCAGGACGCCCACGACGACGCCGATCAGGAGGACCACCACGGCCGTGCGGACCGTTCGCCGAGCGAGCTGGGCCGAGGTCCACGTCCAGATCCTGTGGAGGGGGCCCCTGCCCTTCGCCTGGTCCGAGGTCACGCAGCCAGTATGGCAGCCGGGTGCTCCGTGACCCCGGACCCTCGCTCAGCTGAAGTCGAGCTCGCCGGTGCGGGAACGCTTGAGCTCGAAGAAGTCCGGGTATCCGGCGAGCAGGCGGGCGCCGTCGAAGATCCGTCCGGCATCTTCGCCCTTGGGGATGCTGGTGAGCACCGGACCGAAGAAGGCGGTGCCGCCGATCGCGATGACCGGCGTGCCGACCTCGTCGCCCACCCGGTTGATGCCGTCCTCGTGGGAGGCGCGCACCGCGTCGTCCAGCGAGGAGTCCTCGGCTGCGGCCGCCAGCTCGGTCGGCAGACCGATCTGGGCGAGCACAGCCTCGTAGAGCTCGGTGGAGAACTCCTGCTTCTCGTTGTGGTGCTTGGTGCCGATCGCGGTGTAGTACTCGCGCAGCGCCTGCTGACCGTGCTGCTGCTCGATCGCGATGGCCAACCGCACCGGGCCCCAGCCCGTCTCGATCATGTCCCGGTACTCCTCGGGCACGTCCTTGCCGGAGTTGAGCACCGACAGGCTCATGATGCGGAAGGTGGTCTCGACATCGCGCTGCTGCTCCACCTCCAGCATCCAGCGTGAGGTGATCCAGGCGAACGGGCACAGCGGGTCGAACCAGAAGTCGACGGTTTCCTTGGAAGTCATGTCTGGTGCAACGCCGGACGACCCTCGCTGAATTCCTGGCCCCGGGGTTCGCCCGGTTCGAGCGAACACGACTGCGTGGCCTCGCGCGCGACGTGCGAGAGTTGCGTCATGCCTGGAACCAACCTCACCCGTGACGAAGCCCAACAACGCGCGGCGACCATCTCGACGACCGCCTACGACGTCGAGCTGGACCTGACCCTCGACGCTCCCGACCGCTTCGGAACCATCACGACGATCCACTTCGCCGCAAGCGCCGGTGGCGCCACGTTCGCCGACCTCGTCGACGCCGACATCCGTTCGATCACGCTCAACGGCGAGCCGGTCGACGCGTCCGCCTATGCCGACAGCCGCATCGCGCTGACCGGCCTGGCCGAGGACAACGAGCTGCGCGTCGAGGCCACCTGCCTGTACTCGCACTCCGGCGAAGGCCTGCACAAGTTCATCGACCCAGTCGACGAGAAGGTCTACCTGTACACGCAGTTCGAGGTGCCCGATGCCCGCCGCGTCTTCACCACCTTCGAGCAGCCCGACCTCAAGGCCGTCTTCACGTTCCACGTCACGGCTCCCGACGACTGGGCCGTGGTGTCGAACTCCCCCACGCCCGAGCCCGTGCCGGCCCATGACGGCGCCGCCACCTGGCACTTCGAGCCCACCAAGACGATGTCCACGTACATCACCGCGATCGTGGCCGGGCACTACCACTCGGTCAGCGACACCTACGCAGGTGACCACGGCGAGATCCCGCTGAACGTCTACTGCCGTCAGTCGCTGGTCGAGCACCTCGACGCCGACGACATCTTCCTGATCACCAAGCAGGGCTTCGAGTTCTTCGAGCGCACCTTCCAGATGGCGTACCCGTTCGGCGGCACCTACGACCAGCTGTTCGTGCCGGAGTACAACATGGGCGCCATGGAGAACGCGGGATGCGTGACGTACCGCGACGAGATGATCTTCCGCAGCCGCCAGACCCAGGCCGCGTACGAGTCGCGTTCCAACACGATCCTGCACGAGATGGCGCACATGTGGTTCGGCGATCTCGTCACGATGAAGTGGTGGGACGACCTGTGGCTGAACGAGTCGTTCGCCGAGTTCGCCGCGTCGCACGCCAACGTGCACGCCACGCGGTTCACCGAGGCGTGGACGTCCTTCACCAACTCGCGCAAGAACTGGGCCTACCGGCAAGATCAGCTGCCCTCCACCCACCCCATCGCGGCCGACAACTACGACCTGCACGCCGTCGAGGCCAACTTCGACGGCATCACCTACGCCAAGGGCGCGTCGGCGCTCAAGCAGCTGGTGGCCTGGGTCGGCGAGCAGGACTTCTTCGCCGGACTTCGCTCCTACTTCGACAAGCACGCCTTCGGCAACACCGAGCTGAGCGATCTGCTGACCGAGCTGGAGGCCGCCAGCGGTCGCGAGCTCGGCGCATGGTCCAAGGAGTGGCTGCAGACGTCGGGCGTCAACACCTTGCGGGCCCGGTTCGAGACCGCTCCCGGCGACGACGGCGACGAGGTCTTCACCTCCTTCAGCGTCGAGCAGACCGCTGCCGAGGCCTACCCGACGTTGCGCCGCCACCGCATCGCGATCGGCCTGTACGACCGGGTCGAAGGACGGCTGGTGCGCACCGCACGGATCGAGACCGACGTGCGGGACGCCTCGACGGACATCGCCGAGCTGATCGGTCAGCGCCGACCGGACCTGATCCTGCTGAACGACGACGACCTCACCTACGCCAAGATCCGGCTCGACGAGCAGTCCTTCGCCACGCTGCTGGAGAGCATCGCGACGTTCGAGGAGTCGCTGCCCCGTGCCCTGTGCTGGGGATCTGCCTGGGACATGACCCGCGACGCCGAGCTGTCGAGTGCGGACTTCGTGTCACTGGTCCTGGCCGGGGTCGCGACCGAGTCCGATCTCACCGCTGTCGGATCGCTGTTGCGCCAGG
>JBBSKV010000030.1:0-10837 GCA_038255955.1 Propionibacteriales bacterium | reverse complement strand
GACGCTGCTCGCCGTGAGCACCGAGGACGAGCAGCAGGAAGCCGATCGGGGTCGTGGGTGACAGATTCTTCATGATGACTCCTTCTTGGTCAGGCTAGAGCCCGACGACCTTGGCGATCGCCGGGAAGATCAGGAACAGCAGGAAGCCGACGCACAGCAACAGCTGGGCGATCAACATCGACTGCGAGCGCTTGGCCGCCTGCCCCTCGGCATCGGCCAGCTCGCGCTGACGCATCGAGACGGCCCGTGCAGCCAGCGAGTCGCGCACCTTGGCGCCGTCCTCGGCGACCAGCGCGAGCGCGGCAGCCAGGTCACGCAGCTCCTCGACGGCCATCCGCTCCCCCAGGTCACCCAGGGCGGCCCACGGGGTGACGCCCTGCAGCCGGGCGGTCTCCATCGTGTCGCGGATGCGCACCATGGCCCAGCCGTGGCTGAGCCGGGAGGCCGAGCTGAGTGCCTCGGGGACTCCACGACCGCCCGCGAGGTTCATCGACACCAGGTCGAGGAAGGCGCTGACCACGTGGCGGAAGGCGCGGCGCCGCTCCTTGGCGGTGCCCATGAGCTGGACCGTCGTGAGGGCGAACCCCGCGATGGCGCCGACGAGCGCCAGCCAGATCGGCGCGACGGGACTGACGCCGAGTCCCAGCACGAACGGGGCGAGTGCGACGGCCGGCGCGAACAGTCCCGCCACGGCCGCGAGCACGCTCATGCCCAGGTGGGTCTCGACCGAACGTCCCATGACCTCCAGATCGGCACGGATGCCCGCCGGCACCTGGTAGCCGCGGCTCTCCAGCGCCGACCAGAGGCGCGCACCGACGCGGCGCATGCGCAGCGAGCCTTCGGTCTTCTCCTGGTCGATGGCGACGTAGCGGGCCGCGCGCGCACGGCCGGCGTCGAGCCGGGCGAGCTCGGCCGCGGCGGTGCCCGATCCGTGGTCGAATCGCAGCACCACGGCGTACAGGCCCAGGCCGACCGCGGCACCCGAGAGCAGGATCCAGATCATCGCGGCACCCCGTCAGGTCGGGCCGAGAACATGAAGCGTTCGGGCAGGTCGAACACCGCGAGGCGGCGCATCCAGGCGAAACCGGCGGCGAAGAAGCCGAGCACGACCAGCAGCACGATCTGGCCGAGCGCCGAGGAGTACGGCTCGACGTAGCTGCGGTTGAAGATCGCCAGGCCGAGCACGAACGTGACCGTCACACCCACGACGATCTGGACGCTGCGCCGGGTGCTGGCCCGCTGGGCGTTGATGCGACGCCGCATCTCCAGCTCCTCGCGCGAGGACTTGGCCAAGGAGGTGAGCACGTCACGCAGGCCCGGCCCGCGCAGCTGCGAGTTCAGCATGAGCGCGGCGATGATCAGATCGGCACTGGCGTCGTCGAGCTCGTCGGCGAACTCCTGCAGCGCGACCGGAAGCGGGGTGCGCACGCGCAGCCGGTCGGCGAGCTCGCTGAGGTGCGGCTTGATCGCCGGGGCGGCGGCGTAGGCCGTGGCGGGGATGGCCTGCTCCAGCCCGACGGCCCCGGCGATGGTGTCGCGCAACGACTCGGTCCACGCGGCCAGACCCTCGAGGCGCGCGATGGAGCGCCGCTCCGAGGCGATGCCGCCGAACAGCATCGGTCCGAAGAACACCAGGAGTCCGGTGGCGCCCGCGAGGACCGGCCACCGGGTAAGAACCAGGATCAGGAAGGCCGCGCCCACCGCCAGCGGGAGACGCCGGCCGAACCCGCGGATGGTGGCGAGCATCGGTGACGGCGTGGAGACGGTGCTGCTCGGAGGCGTGGTGAGCGCGAACACGAGCATCACGATCGCGCCCCCGGCGACCGCGCCGAGCAAGACGATGAGCAGGAGCTGGGGCGACATCAGTAGCCGCCTGCCGCGTCCACGTAGCTGCCCGGACGGTAGCCCTGGGCCGCGAGCTCGTCGGCGCAGCTGATCGAGGCGGCCGGCACGGCCACGCCATCGGGCCCTGCGGCGAACACCTCGCTGGACAGGACGTTGCCGTCGACACCGTTGACCTCTCGGATCGAGGTGACCATGCGTCGCAGCCCACCGCCGGTATCGAAGTCGTTGCGGCGCTCGATGAAGACGACGAAGTCGATGGCTCCGGCGATCAGCATCATGGTCGCGTCGGCGGGCAGGCGCTCTGCGGACTGGATCGCGTACGTGCAGATGCGGTTGAAGACCTCGATCGAGGAGTTCGCGTGGATCGTGGACAACGATCCGTCGTTGCCCTGGCTCATGGCGTTGAGCATCGTGACGATCTCGTCGCCCAGCACCTCGCCGACGATGACGCGACTCGGGTTCATGCGCAGCGACCGGCGCACCAGGTCGGCCATGCCGATCTCGCCGCGTCCCTCCGAGTTCGGCAGCCGCTCCTCGAACGCGACCACGTTCGGGTGCAGATCGGCGAACTCCCCCAGGCCGAGCTCGAGGGCTCGCTCCACCGTGATGAGTCGTTCTCCGGCCCCGATCTCGTTGGCCAGCGCGCGCAGCATCGTGGTCTTTCCGGCGTTGGTCGCACCCGCGATCATGATGTTCTTGCGCGCTGCCACCGCGGCGGACAGGAACGAGGCGACATCGGGCGACATCGATCCGTTCTCGACCAGCGTGTCCAGCGAGACCCGGCTCAGCCGGGCTCGACGGATGGACAGCGACGGCCGCTGCGTGACGCCCATGACCGCCGACAGGCGCGAGCCATCGGGCAGCCGGAGGTCGAGCTGGGGGTTGGCGGTGTCGAACGGACGGCTGGTCAGGCTCGAGTAGGCGCCCAGGATCTGCACCAGCTCGACCAGCTCGTCATCGCTCTCGGCGACGGGTGGGTGCCGCTTCTCCTCGCCGTTGGCGTAGCCGACGAACACGTTGTCGAAGCCGTTGATGTCGACGTTCTCGACCTCGGGGTCGTCCAGCAGCGGCTGCAGCCGGCCCACGCCGTAGAGCGCGGCGTGGATGCCGTCGGCCAGCTCGGACTCCTCGGTCGGCGACGGCGGAGTGCGGCCGGCGGCGATCTCGTGCCGGGCATGGGTCTCCAGGACCCTGGAGATCACGGCGCGGGCGAACTGCCGCTCGTCCTCCGTGCTCATCACGGGACGACCGGACGTGGCGTCCTGGCGGCGCTGTCGGGCCAGGGCCGTGGCGACGTCCTCGCGCAGTCGGCGCAGCAGCTGCTGGTCCATCAGGAGGCCTCCTCGGGAACGGGGACGGTGGCTTCGACGCCGGCCAGCTCGCAGATGCGACCCGAGATGTCGACCAGGGACCGGTGGTACAGCGAGCGGCGCTGCGCTCGACGGGACAGGCTCCACCAGGCCTTGACCGCCTTCGGGTCGTGGGCGATCGTGCCCAGTCCCTCGACGGTGAGGTCGGCCGACGCGAACAGTCGAACCATGTCGTTCACGGCGCGCTGATCGCGCGGATCACCCACGACGGCGACGCCGACCGGTGTGCCGCCGGCCCGGCCCAGGGACAGCGGGCTGCGCAACGCGATGAGCCGCTCGCGCAGGTGCGCCAGCGAGGGCAGGTCGTTGCGCGTCACGAAGACCAGAGCGGCGGCAGCCTCGATCACGGGCTGCACCGGCGATCCGGGCGAGAAGCGTCCGCAGTCGGCCAGCACGTCGGTGGACCAGGCAGACATGGAGGTGGCCAGGTGCGGCCACACCGGACCGAGTCCCTGCATCTGCCCCGGCGACGAGACCCCGACGAGCACGTCGACGCCATCGGCCGTGCGCTGCATGTGCGCCGCGATGTCTGCCTCCTTGCCGCCACGCAGGGCCGCACCCAACGAGACCAGACCGGTGTCGGCGGTGAGCGGATCCCCGTTCTGGTCGCGCAGCAGCAGCTCGGCGTCACCCCCGGCCGGATCCAGATCGGCGACCGCGACGTCGCGGGGCCAGAGTCGGGCCAGCTCGCTGACCGCGTGGCTGACGCCCGGCGATCCCTTGGCCGAGGCGAAGGCGATGACGGTCATCGTGCGCCGCCGAGCGTCACCAGCTTGGCGTCGCCGACCGAGACGCCTCGCTGCGCCAGGGCGATGCCGAGCCGGTCGTTGGCCGCTGCGTCGACCGTCGCGTCGGCGGCGGTGGTGGGGACGAGCACCGTGGCCGAGCTGCTGCTCTGGTCGCTGCCCCCGAGCGTGCCGCCCCGGGTGTCGGTGCTCGTCGAGAGCACCAGAGCGGTCGCGATCGCGACCGGCGGGGTGTTGCCGTCGCCGACGCGCACGAGCCGCACCACGTCGCCCGAACGCAGGCCGTCAGGGGCGCTGCCGCCGGTGAGGGGAACGCCCACTTGCGCCTTGTCCGTCCCGAACGGCTCCGCCGTGGTCAACGACGGGGTCTCGAGCAGCTGTCCCTGGGCCAGCGGCACCGTCGTGAAGGTGCCGAGCACCTGGGCTGCCTGGTCGCCGGGGACCAGCTTGAGTCCATCGGCCGCCACGTCGGTGGTGGCCAGCAGGTCGGTGGTGATCTCGGTGCCGGCCGGGACGTCCTGGGCCATCACGAGCACCGGCTGGCGCGAATCGAGCCGCAGGGCCAGCAGACCGGCCAGCGCAGCGCCACCGACGATCAGGAGCACCGCCAGCAGCGCGAGGGTGGGCCTGCGACGCCGTGGCGGTGCCGGGCGATCGTTGCCGAACCGAGTCGCGTTGCTCTTGGCGATGCCGCGAGCAGAGCGGTCGCGCTGGCGATCAGCCACCGTGGTGTCCTGGGCCATGGGGGTGGACCTCCTGGGGAGAATTCGTGACAGCATCTCCCCGGCGGGAGCGACAGGCACGATAGTAGCCGTCATGGATGGCCGCGAGTAATCGGATGGATCATCATCTCGGGGTCCCAACTGACTACCCGAACCGACCACACCGTGTCCACGAACGGGCTGTCGCCACTAACCTTCATCCATGCGGCTTCTCGTCACCGCCGAGTCAGTCGGCCACCGGGTCCGGCGCGACCTGATCTGTGAGTACTCCGCCGACACCACGGTCCGCGATCTCGCACGCACGCTGGCCCGACTGGTTGGCGCCCGTTCCGAGCCGGCCGACCGCACCAACGTGATCGATCTGCGCACCCGCGAGTCCGGCGTCGAGCCCCAGCTAGATCTCTATCTCGGGGAGGTTCCGCTCGACCCGAACCAGACCATCGACACCAGCGACATCCGCCAGGGCGCCATCATCGGCCTCGGCGGCCCCTCGTCGCACCGGACCCGCGAACCACAGGGAGTGGTCGAGGTCCGGGTCGGGTCGGGCCGCGGCGCCGGGCGTGTCTACCGGCTCGGCGCAGGGTCAGCCACCATCGGCACCGGCGAGCAGTGCACGATCCGGCTCGAGGAGCCGCAGGTTCCCGAAGTGGCGGTCACCCTCGAGGTCGGCGTCGACGGGCGGGTCAGCCTGTCCCCCGCTGCGGCCGTGCGCGGTGACGTGCTCGAGCTCCCTCCGCGCCGGGAGCCGGCAGTGGAGCCCATCATCCTTGCCGCGAGCAGCGTCGAGGCCAGCCGTCGCTCCCGGATGGCACGACTGTTCCGCCGCAAACCGAAGGGCACCGACCTGCATCTCGGCGATCGGGTCGACCCGATGACTCCGTTGCCGATGCTCCGTCTGGACCGTGTCGCGGTCGACGACGAGATCTCGTGGGAGCCCGGCAGCGTCCTCGGAGTCGGCGACGTGCTGCTCGACCTGGTGGTCCCCACCGGACCCGACGCCTCCCTGTCACCGTCGCCGTCACGTCCCGAGCTCGACTACAACCGGCCACCCCGGCTGCATCCGGCTGAGCGTGCCCGTGAGTTCACCCTGCCGCAGGAGCCGAACAAGCCGGACAAGATGCCGATCCCGCTAGCGATGATGCTGTCGCCGCTGGTGATGAGCGGCTCGATGTACTTCATCACTCGGTCGCCCTACACGCTGATGATCATGGTGATGATGCCCATGATGATGCTGCTGAACGCGACCGGATCGCGCCGACAGCAGAAGCGTCGCTGGATCACCCAGATGGAGGACTACAACACCAAGCGGGTCAGCGTGGAGCAGGCCGCCGTCGACTCGTTGCTCGACGAGCGCTCGTTCCGCCGCCGCAGCTTCCCCGACCCCGCCACGACCGTGTTGTTCGGCACCGGTCCCCGCGCCCGGCTCTGGGAACGGCGCCGGTGGGACGAGGACTTCTTGATGCTGCGCGTCGGCACGGCCGACCAGGCGTCGCAGGTCATCGTCAAGGATCCGGCCCGCGCGCAGCACGAGGGTCCGCTGCACTGGACCGCCCCTGACGTCCCCGTCACCCTGCCACTGGGCACGGCCGGAGTGATCGGCATCGTCGGTCCCGACGACCCGACGCGGCGCCTCGCGTCGTGGCTGGTCGCGCAGGTCGCCGCACTGCACAGCCCGGCCGACGCGCAGATCAGCGTGCTGACTGACGCCGGCGGCGAGGACGCGTGGGACTGGGCGAAGTGGCTGCCCCACCTACGGGGCGAAGAGGGCTCGCGGGCCGTGCGGATCGGCGCCGATGACGACTCACGCGGGCAGCTGGTCAACGAGCTGAGCGCGATGGCGGCGCACCGCCGCGAGCTGGACGAGAAGGCCCGCGCGGGCGTGAACCACCTCGTGGTGGTGCTCGACGGAGCACGCGAGCTGCGCCTGCTGCCCGGCATGATCTCGCTGCTCAAGGACGGTCCCGGTCTGGGCATCCACTTCATCTGCCTGGACCGCACGGTGCACGAGCTCCCCGAGGAGTGCCGCAGCGTCGTGGAGGTCGGACCGGAGCATCTCGCGGTCGAGACCACTGCCGAGCACCACATCGACGGCGTGCGCCCCGATCTGGTCGACGACTCGTGGCTGCGCCGTCTGTCTCGTGCCCTGTCGCCCATCCGCGACGTCAGCACCGAGGACCCCAGCGCCTCGCTGCCGACCTCCAGCCGGCTGCTGGACGTGCTGGACCTTGCCGAGCCGACCGGTGACGCGGTGGCGCAGCGATGGGCAGCGGGGGGCCGCTCCACGCGCGCCACGATCGGTGAGGGTCTCGACGGGCCCTTCACCATCGACGTGCGCGCCGATGGTCCGCACGGCCTGATCGCCGGCACCACCGGCTCGGGCAAGTCCGAGCTGCTGCAGACGATCATCGCGTCCCTGGCCGTCGGCAACCGACCGGACGAGTTCACCTTCGTGCTGGTCGACTACAAGGGCGGCGCCGCCTTCATGGACTGCCAGCGTCTGCCGCACACCGTCGGCATGGTCACCGACCTCGACGGCCACCTCACGACCCGGGCCCTGGAGTCGCTGGGTGCCGAGCTGCACTACCGCGAGCACCAGCTGGCCAACGCCCAGGCCAAGGACATCGAGGACTACCTGGCCGGCCGTCAGAGCGGCGACGAGCCGATGCCGCGGTTGCTGATCGTGATCGACGAGTTCGCGGCCCTGGTCGCCGAGCTGCCCGACTTCGTCACGGGACTGGTCGACGTCGCGCGGCGAGGACGCTCGCTCGGCGTCCACCTGATCCTGGCCACCCAGCGTCCGGCCGGCGTGGTCAATGCCGAGATCAAGTCGAACACCAACCTGCGCATCGCCTTGCGAGTCACTGACAAGAACGACTCCGACGACGTCATCGAGTCCGGCGTCGCGGCCGAGATCTCCAAGGGCACGCCGGGTCGGGCCTACGCCCGCATGGGGGCGTCGGTGCTGCGGCCGTTCCAGAGCTCCCGCGTCGGTGGCCGTCCCAAGGGGGCCCAGTCCGAGGAGCTCGTGGCCGCATCGTTCGGCTGGGACGACCTCAGCGTCGCCGGACGAGCGGTGGCTACCGCGGCCACCGAGGACGACGTGGAGATCCCCACCGACTTGGCCAGCCTGGTCGCTGCGGTTCGCGACGCGAACGACGCCATCGGACTTGCCGACATGCGCAAGCCGTGGCTGCCGCCGCTCGCCGAGACCATCGGACTGCGGTCTCTGGAGCTGGCCGAGCCGCAGGACGGTGTCGTCCCGCCAGTCCCGCTCGGCATGGCCGACATCCCCTACCGCCAGCAGCAACGGGTCGAGACGTGGGACATCGAACGCGGCGGGCACCTGATGATCGCGGGCCAGTCCCGGTCGGGTCGCTCGTCGGCCCTGCGCACCATCGCCGGCGCCATCGCCAGCCAGACGTCGCCGGCCGACGTGCACCTGTTCGGCGTGGACGCCGGGAACAACGCACTGCTGCCCCTGGTGGCGCTCCCCCACGTCGGCGCCGTGGTCACCCGGCTCCAGGTCGACCGGATGTTCCGCCTGTTCGACCACCTGCAGCGCGAGCTGTCGCGGCGCCAGCAGAGCCTGGCCGAGCAGGGCTACGCCGACATCCGCGAGCAGCGCTCGGCCGCACCGCCCGAGGAACGCCTGCCCTACCTCGTGGTTTTGCTGGATCGACTTGAGGGCTTCAACACGGCCTTCGAGTCCGTCGACGGCGGCGTCCTGCTCGAGCGCCTCAACTCGCTGCTGCAAGAAGGCGCCGGAGTGGGACTGCGCCTGGTGATCGGCTCGGACCGCTCTGGCGTGCTCGGCCGCATCTCGATGCTGGTCGAGGATCGCATCGTGCTGTCGATGAGCGATCCCAGCGACTTCTCCTCGGTCGGGATGTCGGCACGACAGGTCCCCAGCACGATGCCTCCGGGACGGGCGTTCCGCGCCGGGGAGCGCGCGCGCGAGATGCAGTGGGCGCTGCTGGACGAGAGCGGGGTCGGCACGGACCAGGTGCGGGTGCTGCAGGAGATCGGCCGCGAGGCCACCGACCGCTGGGCCGACGTCGCCCGGTCGCGACGACCCCAGCGCGTCGACGACCTGCCATCGGCCATCAGCCTGCCCGAGGCCCTCGAGCTCGATCCGATGTCGACGAGCCCGACGTTCATCCCGGTCGGCGTCGGTGGCGACACGCTGGCGCTGCACGGCTTCGACCCCGCCGAGACCGGATCCGGCTTCCTGATCGCCGGTCCCCCCCGATCCGGACGCTCCAACGTGCTGCAGGTCATCCTCGAGCAACACCGCACGATGGGACGCGAGGTCGTCGTGTTCGCCCCGCGCGTCTCGCCACTGCGCGACGTCGCGGGCCGGCGCGTGCGCGTGTTCACCGGGAGCGAGCCGCTCGACCAGCTCAAGGACGTCCTGAAGTCGATGCGCGGACCGCACACGATCATGGTCGACGACTTCGAGGTCATCGGGGCCGACTCCCCGCTCGGCGGGGCGCTCGCGGAGACCTATGCAGCGATGCGCGACACCGGCAACGCCATGGTCGTCGCCGGCTCGATCGACGAGGTGACCAGCGTCTACCGCGGTCTGACCGTCGAGCTCAAGCGTGGCCGCACGGGTCTGCTGCTGGCTCCGCGTGCGGCCAACGACGGCGACGTCCTGAATCTTCGGCTGCCCCGTTCGGTCGGCAGCGCGGTGCCCGTGGGACGCGGTGTTTTCGCGACGCCGACCGGCTGGCGCTGGGTGCAGGTCCCCCGCACGTGAGACGGCCCCCGCACCACCGGTGAGGTGGGACAGGGGCCGTTCTCAGATGAGAGCTGCGATCAGCGAGGGGACTGCAATGGCGGGAGCTGCGGGTGCATGTCAGCTTCCTTGGCGGCCTCGGCGAACTTGTTGTGCTGGAACGCGACGTCGCTGCCGGCGGCGGCGTAGGTCTGCGTCAGCTTGATCAGCGTGGGCTTGAAGGTGCCGTTCCAGTCCTGGTCAAACTGCTCGGCGCCCTTGGACTGCCACTCCTGACGAGCGGTGTTGAAGGCCGTGTCGACCTGGGAGATCATCGCGTCAACATCGTTCATCGAGCGGTCGAGCTCCTTGTACAGACCCTCGAGATCTTCGATCCGTGCTTCAGCCATGCCGTTACCCCCTGAAGGTAGTAGCTCCCACGACGTCGGTGCCGAAGGAGGATTCGGTTGCGTTCGAACGATCCTAGACCGACAGGCTGTTCCGGTCGACCGTGGCATTGCGCGGCTCCTATACTCAGGCCCACGCAGCACCGTTGGAGAGGGCATCATGGGACACGACGACGAGCCGGTCGAGACCGTCACCGAGCGCAACGAGTACCGGGACACGCTCGTCCAGAGCCGATCCACCGTGCAGGGGTGCGGCGACGCGGTGCACGGCGGACCGGGCTCACCGCTGGACCGCATCGCGTCCCCCCTCGCGTCCGGCGGCTGGGTCTGCAGCGAGGCCGACGCGTGGACGGCCGAGATGGCCGATCGGTGCGCCGGCATCACCGAGGCCTTCGACGACGCCGCCCAGCAGATCGGGCAACAGATCAGCAGCGAGCCGACCCGCGTCCCCGAGGATGACTGGCGCGGCAAGCAGTGGCCCCGCACCTGGGTCCACCGCCGCAACTACTGACCGCTACTTCTTGACCGGCGCGAAGTCCAGGAGGGTCCACGCGTCGTCGTCCCACCGCAGGTTCACCGTGGTGAGCTCGTCGACCTCGGGGACACGTTTGCCCTCGGCCTGGCCGGACTCGGCGAACACCAGCACCTGCTGCGGATAGCTGACCTGCAGCCGCACGGTCGCGAGCTCGCCATCGACGTTGACGACCTTGGCCTTCGACGTCTCGACCGGCTGGGTGCCGAGCAGCAACCGGTCGTTCTGCGCCGCGACCTCGGCGTTCTGCACCGGTTGCTCGCAACCTCGGCACAACGCCATGTCGGCGATGTCCCGGATCGGCTGGGGGTCTGCCTGCCCGTAGGCGTAGAACACCACCGTGAAGAAGTGGTCCGCGAAGGCGATGGCTCCAGCCTTGGTCCTGGCGTCCGCCGGGCGCTCGGGCTTCGGCGGGACCAGGTCCAGCAGCGTGTCGGTCGAGCTGCGGGTGGCCGTCGGCGACGGGGTGGACGACGATGCGGCGCCGTCGATCTCGAT
>JBBSKV010000029.1:0-10896 GCA_038255955.1 Propionibacteriales bacterium | reverse complement strand
GGTCGATCTGATGCCGTCCGGCGACGTCGCCGAGGGTTGGCTGCACGTGCTCGACGGCCTCGACGCCGAGGACCGCCCGGTGTCGCTGGTCCACGAGGATTCCACCGGGCTGCGGGCCATGGCGGTGTTCGACGTGCTGGTGAACAACGCCGACCGCAAGGGCGGACACGTGCTCGAGATGACCTCGGGGCACCGGTACGGCATCGATCACGGGCTCACCTTCCACGCCGACCACAAGCTGCGCACCGTCCTGTGGGGCTGGATGGGCGAGCCGCTGAGTGCTGAGGAGGTGGCCGGGGTCGAGCGTGTGCAGTCCAGCCTGTCCGGCGGCCTCGGCGACGTGCTCGACGATCTGCTCACCGTCCAGGAGATCGCGGCCCTCGCGGCCCGGTGCGACCGGCTGTTGGAGGATCCACGGTTCCCTGCACCCAGCGGCGAGATGCCTGCCATTCCCTGGCCACCGTTCTGATGACGGCTGATGCGCTGCTGGTCGGCTGCGGCCGACTCGGGGCCGACATCGGTCTGCGTCTGGCGGCCCGGGGACATCACGTCGCGGCGATCCGTCGCCAGGCCGATCTGGTGCCCCCACCCCTGCAGGGCATTTCCGCCGACCTCACCGCCGAGGTGCCGGTGCTCCCGCCCCTCGACCTGGGTCTGCTGGTCGTGGCGCTCACGGCCCGGCCGCGCAGTGAGGCGTCGTACCGCGCCACCCACGTCGACGGCATGGCCCGGGCGCTCGACGCGCTGGCCGATGCCGGGCAGCAACCGACGCGAGCGGTGCTGGTGTCGTCCACGGCCGTGTTCGGGCAGACAGCACCCGACGAGCTGATCGACGAGACGATCCCCGCCGAGCCGACCGACGGACCGGGTCGCATGCTGCTGGCGGCCGAACAGCTGTTCGCCGAGCGGGTGCCCGGCGGCACCGTGCTGCGCCTGTCAGGTCTCTACGACGGCGACAGCACCCGGCTGACCGAGCGGGCGACGGCCGGCGATCTCGGTGACCCCCACCGCTGGACCAACCGGATCCACCGCGACGACGCTGCGGCCGCCGTGGTGCACCTGTTGACGATGGCCGATCAGCCCGAGTCGCTGTATGTCGGGACCGATGACGAGCCGGCACAGCTGGGTGACGTCGCGGCCTTCCTCGTCCAGCATGCGGTCGGCGCAGCCGCACCTCCCCCGGCCGACACGGCCCTTGGTTCGGGCAAGCGCCTGTCCAACGCCCTGCTGCGCTCCACCGGGTGGACGCCCGCCTTCCCCACCTTCCGCGAGGGGTACGGATCGGCCCACTAGGGTGATCTGACCCCGGCCCGGCGAGGAGGTGTGCAGGTGCTCAGAGCTGACGACGACCTGTCCGAGCTCGCCAACTCGCTGAGCGAGCTGCTGTCGGCCCCAGTCACGATCGAGGACGGCGATGCCGCCGTGGTCGCCTACTCCGGCGGCCAGCAGGAGGTCGATGCCGCTCGCGTCGAGACGATCCTCGGACGCCGGGTGCCCGAGCACTATCGCCGGGCCCTGGCCTCGGCCGGCGTGTTCGACACGATCGCCAGCTCCGATGAGGTGAACTACTTCGACCTGTCGGTCGCCGGCATGACACCGCGCGCCGTCGTCGCGGTGCGAGCCGATGGCGTGCTGGTCGGGTCCATCTGGGTGGCGATCCGCCAGCAGCCCACCCCCGAGCAGCAGCGCATCCTCACCTCGGCGGCTCCTGTGGTCGGCCGGGCGATCGCGCTGGTGCATCGCCGGGGCGAGACCGAACATCGACGTCGTCAGTCGACCGTCCAGCACCTGCTCGACGGAGGAGCGGTCGCAGCCGAGTCGGCCGAACGGCTCGGTCTGCGCGGACCCATGCAGGTCGTGTCGATGCAGGCCCTCGAAGCCGGCCCGGACATCGATGGATCGGTGAACCTGCACCTGTCCGCGGTCCTGGCCCAGGTGGTGAGCGCCCAGATCGACGGCGTCCTGCACGCGGTCCTCGCCACGGATCCGGAGGTCGCCGAGCACGTCCTCGCCGATCTGCAGCGTCGGTTCCTCGCCAATGGCCGACCTGTCGCGATCGGCGTCGGGCGCTCGGTCGCCACGGCGGCCGACCTGGGCCGCTCACGCGACGACGCCGACCGATTG
This sequence comes from Propionibacteriales bacterium, assembly GCA_038255955.1. GTDB lineage: Bacteria > Actinomycetota > Actinomycetes > Propionibacteriales > Nocardioidaceae > Aeromicrobium. The sequence continues at coordinate 8,772 of JBBSKV010000029.1, read as the reverse complement.
CTGCGCGCCGCGCGCCGCAGGTCGATCGCCGACGTCGTGGCCACGGTGTCCAGCCACTACGCCGATCTGGTGATCGACCATGCACTGCCGTTCCTGCAGAGCCACCGCAGCTTCGGGCCCCTGGCGCGACTGGACCGGCTGGACGCGGAAGAACGGCCGGCCATGCGGCGGACCTTGTCGGCCTATCTGGACCACGGAGGGGACGTCTCGGCGGCGGCCACCGTCCTGCACGTGCATCCGAACACGGTGCGCAACCGTCTGCGCCGCGCCCGCGACACGTGTGGGGTCGACGTCGAGGACCACCGCACCCGACTCGCCCTGATGATCGAGCTCGGCGCCGCCGACCTGAGCTGATCTGGGCGGGCTGGCGGCCGTCGGGACGCCCGCTGTGCAACTGGCCAGCGAGGACGTCGAAAACGTGGCCGACCGCACACACCGATCACGCCGCGATGTCGAGACGATGGTGGGATGAGCCAGTCAGCACCTTCCTCTCTGCCCACCAGCCCCCGCAAGGTCGTGGTGGTGGGCGCCGGCATCGTCGGTCTGTCCACGGCGTGGCACCTGCAGGCCGAGGGCGTCGAGGTCACGGTCGTCGACCGCGAGGGTGTCGCGGCTGGCTCCTCGTGGGGCAATGCGGGGTGGTTGTCACCGGCGCTCACGCTGCCCCTGGCCGAGCCGGCCGTCCTGGCCAGCGGAGTGCGATCCATGCTCAGCTCCTCGTCGCCGGTCTACGTGCCGCTGGCCGCCAACTGGAGCCTGATGCGCTTCCTGGCCGGTTTCCTGCGGCAGTCCACGCCGCGTCGGTGGGAGCGGGCGATGGTCACGTACGCCGAGATCAACCGGCACAGCCTCGGCGCCTTCGACGACCTGGTTGCCGGCGGAATCGCCGAGCCGGTGCAGACGGCCGACCCGTTCCTGACGGCGTTCGCCTCGATCAAGGACCGCGACGCGATGGAGCGCGAGTTCGCGCACGTCACCGCGGTCGGCACCCCGGTCGACTACACCGTCCTCGACCGCGACGCGACCCACTCGCTCGAGCCGACGCTGGGCGATGGTGTCCACGCCGGCATCCAGATGCACGGGCAGCGCTTCATCAACCCGGGTCGATTCGTCCACTCGCTCGCGGACGCCGTGCGCGAGCGCGGAGCGACGTTCACGGTCGGCGCGGCAGTCGAGCACATCGACGACCGCGGCGCCCAGGGGGGCGTCCGCGTCCGGCTGGCGGGAGGCGAGGTCGTCACCGGCGACGCCGTCGTGGTGGCCACCGGCGCATGGATCGGCGATCTGGCCCGGCCGTACGGGGTGCGACGCGTCGTGCAGGCCGGTCGCGGCTACAGCTTCACGGTGCAGCCCGATGCCATGCCCACCAACCCGGTCTACTTCCCCACGCAGCGGGTGGCCTGCACGCCGCTGGGCGACGGCTTCCGGGTGGCCGGGATGATGGAGTTCAAGTCGGCCGACGCCCCGTTCGACCCGCGCCGGGTCGACGCGATCGTCTCCGCCGCCAAGCCGATGCTGACCGGGATCAACTGGGAGAAGCGCACCGACGAGTGGGTCGGCTCGCGTCCGTGCACCAGCGACGGTCTCCCCCTCATCGGGGCCACCCGGTCTCCCCGCGTGCACGTCGCCGGCGGCCACGGCATGTGGGGCGTGGTGCTCGGCCCGCTCACCGGCCAGATGGTCGCCCGGAACCTCGTGCGCGGCGAGCAGCACGACCTGATGCGCCACTTCGACCCGCTGCGGTAGTCACCGCGCGCCCAGGGGGTCCGCGTGAGCGCAGACCACGGCCGCTCCCGCCACCCCCTGGTCCATCGGATCAATCAGAGCGGCCGGTCCACCGGTACCCGTTCTCCGGTCGGCCGGCGGTTCCGTACCGTGGATCGATCCGTGCGAGCCCCATCGCCGCCAGCTGTTCGAGGTAGCGACGCGCGCTGACCCGCGACAGGCCGCAGGCTTCGGCCGCCTCCCGCGCCGAGACGTCACCGTCCGCCGCGCGGACGACGTCGGCCACAAGGTCGAGGGTGTGACGCGACAAGCCCTTGGGCATGTCGTGATCGCTGACCACGCGGCGTTGACCGAACATCAGGCGGTCGACCTCGAACTGGTCCTGCACCGTCGACTGTCGCGCCTGGAGGCGATCGAGGGCCCCGCGCTGGGCGGCGTACGCCTCGAGCCGCTCGCGCATGACGCGCAGGGAGAAGGGCTTGACCAGGTAGTCGGTCACCCCGCCCGCCATCGCACCGCGCACTGTCTCCACCTCGCGCGCCGCGGTGATCGTGATGACGTCCACTCCGGCGCCTCCTGGGCGGGACCGGATGTTGCGCAGCACTTCCAGCCCCGAGATGTCGGGGAGGTGGATGTCGAGCAGCACGAGGTCCGGCTGGTGCTCGTCGACCGCGTTCATCGCCTCGGCTCCGGTGTGGGCCACGCCCACGACCACGAAGCCGGGCACGCTGTCCACGTACGCGCTGTGCACCTCAGCCACCGCGAAGTCGTCGTCGACGACCACGACGGTGATCGGCTTGGCCACCATCATCGGACCGCCTCCGTGTGGCGCGCCGCAGGCCCGGTCGGTTCCGGGGGAAGATGCACCGTGAACACCGCTCCCCCGCCGGAGCGTTCGGTCACGGCGACCGACCCACCGCGACGCGTCACGATCCGTGCGATCAGCGCCAGGCCGATGCCGTGGGCATCACCGTCGTCGGTGGTGGCCTTGGTGCTGACACCGACGTCGAAGATGTGGCGCCGCTGCTCGACCGGCACGCCGGGTCCGTCATCGCTGACGACGACGCGGACCCCGACCGAGTCCTGGCGGACCAGCACGTCGATGGAGGCCCCCACACCGCCGGCGTCGACGGCGTTGTCGAGCAGGTTGGCCACGATGGTCAGCACGTCGTCCCCGACTCCCTCTCCGACGACGCTGTCGGCGTCGACGCGCACCGTGACCCCTTTCTCACGCGACGTGACGGTCTTGGCCAGCAGCAGCGCGGTGAGGGCGGCGTCGTCGAGGTCGGCAAATGACACACCGCCGTCGGCCCCGCTGCCGCCTCCGACCCGCTCGATGAAGTCCACGGCCTGCGCGGTGCGACCCGTGTCGATCAATCCGGCCACCACGTGCAGGTTGTTGGAGAACTCGTGCGCCTGCGCGCGGAGGGCGTCGGTGATGGTGCGTTGTCCTTCGAGCGCGCGCAAAGCCTCCACCACCTCGGTCCGGTCGCGCATGACCAAGACTCGTCCCACGTCCTTGCCGTCCACGCGCGCCGGGGTGCAGTCCACCACGAGCACCCGTTCGCCCACCAGGACGAGGCGCCCGGAGATGGTGCGCGGCCCGCGCACCATCGGCATCAGCTGGTCAGGATCGAGCACCTCCTCAGCCGGACGATGGGTGGGATCCTCCGGCAGACTGAGCAGCCTGATCGCTTGGTCGTTGATCCAGGCGAGCCGCCCCCGGTCGTCGACCGCCACCACCCCTTCACGGATGCCGTGCAGCATGGCGTCGCTGGCCTGGAGCAGCTCGACGATCTGTTCCGGCTCCAGACCGTGCATGCGGCGGCGAACCAGATGGGTCACGCCCCAAGCCCCAGCCACGCCGACGAACGCAGCGCCGGCCAGCCAGATCACCAGGGTCGGGATGATGCCCTCGAGATCGGCGGACAGCTCGCTTTCCAAGATGCCGACCGACACCTGGCCCACCACGTTCCCGGACCCGGCGCGGACGGGAACCTTGGCCCGCAGCGAGACGCCCAGCGTGCCCTCCTCCGTGCCCACGAACTCGGCTCCGCCCAGCGCCACGCTCGGATCGGTGGAGACCCGCTGGCCGATCTTGGCCGGGTCCGGATGGGCGTAGCGGATGCCGTCGGTGTCGGTGAAGACCACGAACTCGGCGCCGGCGGCGCGGCGCACCAGCTCCGCCAAGGGCTGAAGCTCGGCCGACGGGTCGGCGCTCGCATAGGCCACGTTCACGGCTTCCTGCTCGGCCAGGCTCCGGGCGATGCCGAGGACCCGGGCCGAGTAGTTCTCCCGGACCTCGCGCTGCTGGAGGGTGAAGGCGAGGACACCGGCTGCGGCGAGGACCGTGATCACGATCGCGGTCTGCATGGCCAGCAGCTGCGTGGCAAGCGGGACCCGACGACTCATCTGACCATCGTGCCCGATCACGGACGTGTCGTGCATCACGACCACAACGACCAATACGACCGCTATGACCACAGCCTTCCCGCGCCCGACGCGCCGCCATAACGTCGGCACGTCTCACCGTGAGACGACTTCGCACCGAAAGGTCACCTGATGAACGTGACGACCCTCCGTCCCGCCCGGCCCACGTCCGGCCTCCGTCCTCGACGTCGCCAAGGACTCGCGGCCCTGCTCGGATCCGCCGCCCTCGTCCTGACGGCCTGCTCGTCCAACGGCGCCGACGGGACCTCGTCGTCGGACCAGCCGATCTCACGGCTGCAACTGATGGCCCCGGCCGATCCCGGCGGCGGATGGGACGGCACGGCCCGCGCAATGTCCGCCAGCATCGAGGGCGCCGGCCTGGCCAAGTCGACGCAGGTCACGAACGTGCCCGGCGCCGGCGGGACGATCGGTCTGGCCCAGCTGGCGAACGAGAAGAGCAAGGACTACCTGATGGTCATGGGACTGGTCATGGTCGGTGCCATCGAGACCAACCAGTCCAAGTCCAACCTCGACGACGTCACGCCGATCGCCCGGTTGACCGCCGAGGACGAGATCATCGTCGTTCCTGCCGACAGCGAGTACGAGACCATCCAGGACCTGGCTGACGACCTGGCCGCCAACGGGCGCAAGGTCAGCATCGCTGGCGGATCGGCCGGCGGCACCGACCACATCGTGGCGGGCCTGCTGGCCCAGGAAGCGGGCGCCCAGCCCGAGGACCTGAACTACATCGCCTTCTCCGGCGGCGGCGAGTCGCTGGCCGCGCTCCTGGGCAACAAGGTGTCGGCCGGCGTCTCCGGCATCAGCGAGTACGCCGAGCAGATCAAGGCGGGCAAGCTGCGCGCTCTCGCGGTGACCGGACCCGAGCGCAAGCCGGAGATCGACGCGCCGACACTGCTCGAGGCAGGTTTCGACATCGAGTTCATCAACTGGCGCGGCGTCGTGGCACCCAAGGGATTGTCGGAGGCCGAGACCGAGCGTCTGGTCACGCTCGTCACCGAGATGCACGACTCGAAGGAGTGGGGCGACGCGCTGGAGACCAACGGCTGGGACGACACCTTCCTGGCCGGCGACGAGTTCGCCGACTACATCAAGGACGAGCAGAAGGTCACGATCGACGTGCTGCGCGACCTGGGGCTCGTGAGCTGACCGTGTCATCACACTCGCCCGACCTCGCATCGGGGGCGCCGACTCGTTCGGTCGTCCCCGATGCGGTGGTCGCCTCTGCCGTCATCTGCGCGGGGCTGGCCACGATCGTGATCGCGAGCACCATCACGGTGCCGCTGAGCTCGAACGTCGTCGGCCCCCGCGCCTTTCCCTACGCCGTCGGCGTCGTGCTGAGCCTGGCCGGCGTCGCCGTCCTGGTCGACACCTTGCGCGGCCGGCTCGGCGCACCCGATGCCGGCGAGGACGTTGACACCGACGCACCCACGGACTGGTCGACGCTCCTGCGCATCTTTTTGTCGTTCGCCGCGCACATCGCGGTCGTCGACCTGGTCGGCTGGGCGCTGGCCGGCGCGCTGCTGTTCACGCTCATCGCGTGGAGCCTCGGGGCCAGCATCGTCCGGGCGGCGGTGGCCGGGCTGATCCTGGGCTTCGTCGTGCAGGCGCTCTTCGTGACGGCTCTCGGCGTGACGTTGCCGGCGGGGCCCTTCGCGGGAGTGAGCCTTCTCAATGGGTGACTTCGGCGCACTCATGACCGGGTTCGGGACCGCCCTGCAGCCCGAGTTCCTCATCTTCGCGCTCATCGGCGTGACGCTGGGCACCGCCGTCGGCGTGCTGCCCGGCATCGGCCCGGCCATGACGGTCGCGCTGCTGCTGCCCGTGACATACACGTTGGAGCCCACCGCGGCCTTCATCATGTTCGCTGGCATCTACTACGGCGGCATGTACGGAGGGTCGACCACGTCGATCCTGCTGAACACGCCCGGTGAGTCCGCCTCGATCATCACCGCGATGGAGGGCAACAAGATGGCGCGCGCCGGCCGCGGTTCGGCCGCACTGGCCACTGCGGCAATCGGCTCGTTCGTCGCCGGCACGATCGCCACGATCGGTCTGACGGTGGCGGCCCCGACGCTGGCCGGCTGGGCGGTCACGATCGGACCGCCGGACTACGTGGCGCTGACGGTCGTCGCTCTGCTGACGGTCTCGGCCCTGCTCGGCAGCTCGGTGTCGCGCGGCGTCGCAGCGCTGTGCGTCGGGCTCCTGGTGGGCCTGATCGGCACGGACAGCCTCACCGGGCAGCAACGGTTCACGATGGGTCTGCCGGTCCTGGCCGACGGCGTGGACGTCGTCACCTTCGCGGTGGGCGTCTTCGCGGTGGGCGAGGCACTCTGGGTCGCCTCACGCCTGCGACACGGTCCGCTGAACATCGCACCAACCAGCTCAGGCTGGCTGACCCGCGACGACTTCAGTCGCTCCTGGAAGCCGTGGTTGCGAGGAACGGCGCTCGGCTTCCCGATCGGCGCCATGCCGGCCGGTGGCGCCGAGATCCCGACCTTCATGTCCTACGCGCTTGAGAAGAAGCTGTCCAAGCATCCCGAGGAGTTCGGGCATGGCGCGATCGAGGGCGTGGCTGGGCCGGAAGCCGCCAACAACGCGTCGGCTGCCGGCGTCCTCGTCCCCCTGCTCACGCTCGGCCTGCCCACCTCGGCCACCGCCGCGGTGCTGATCGCCGCGTTCCAGACCTACGGGATCCAACCCGGCCCGCTGCTGTTCACCACCGAGGGCCCGCTGGTCTGGGCGCTGATCGCCAGCCTCTACATCGGCAACGTGATGCTGCTGCTGCTGAACCTGCCCCTGGTCAAGATCTGGGTCAAGCTGCTCCAGATCCCCCGGCCGTACCTGTACGCGGGAATCCTCATGTTCTCGGCCCTGGGTGGGTACGCGCTCAACGGCGTGCGCACGGACCTGTGGGTGCTGCTGGCTGTGGGCGTGCTCGGCTACCTGATGCGCCGCTTCGGCTATCCGGTCGCTCCGGCGGTCATCGGCCTGATCCTGGGACCCATCTCCGAGGAGCAGCTGCGTCGCACCCTGGCGATCAGCCAAGGAGACCCCTCGGCCCTCGTGACGAGCCCGTTCGCGGCCACCGTGTACGTCCTGCTCGCCCTGGGCGTCGTTGGCACCGTGGTGGTGAAGCGCCGAGGATCGCGTGCCCGCTCGGGAGCTGCCCGTTAGGGCCGCATCAGCGCATCGACGACGTCGGCGGCTGGCCGCGCGGATGTGAGGGCTCCCACGCCCGTGCCGGCGTCGACCGGAAGGACGGTGGTGTCGTCAGCGGCCATCGCTGCGCGCAGCTCGGCGCGGGCCGCGGGATCTGAGGTGAGAGCGTCCTCGCGACCGGTCCACCGGCGCGAGAACTCGTTGGCGATCACCCGGCTGGGGTGCCGGGCCGACCACGGCAGGCCGAGCGCCGTGTCCACGGCCCGGGTCAGCACGGTGTCGGTCCCGCTGGCGGCGATCATCGCCGCGCGCTGACCCGGCGTGGTCAACGCCTCAGGGGATGCCGCGAAGGCCGTGCCGACCCACACCCCAGCCGCTCCCGCGCGCATCGCGGCCTCGACGTCGCCGGCCGCGCTGATCCCGCCCGCCGCCAGCACCGGTAGGTCGACGGCAGCGACGACGCGTGGCAGCAGCGCGACGCGCGGATGCTGCGGCTCACCGTGGCCACCGCCCTCGAGCCCGCGGGCCACCACGACGTCGATCCCAGCGTCCTGCGCCCGGCGGGCGCCGTCGACGTCGAAGACCTGCGTGACCGCAGAGGCACCCACCGAGTGCGCCTCGGCGATCCAGCCGAGGTCGTCGCCGAAGCTGACCGAGATCGCCACCGGTCCGGCCGACAGGGCCAGTCGCCACAGGGCGGGCTCCTGGCGAACCACCCAGTCGATGAGACCGATACCGAACCGGTCCACGTCGCCGAGCAGCGCCAGCTGTGCCGCCAGAGTCTCGGCCGTGCTGGTGCTGCCGTTGCCGATCATGCCGAGCCCGCCGGCCACGCTGACCGCAGCAGCGAGCCGGCCACCAGCCACGCCACCCATCGGCGCGTTGAGGATCGGGACGTCGAGACCCCACGACGCCGGGAGCTCTGGACGATCGACCATCACGCCACCCTCACCTCGGATCGTCAACCTCGGCGCACGACGTCGAGGACCCGCTTGACGATGCCATTGCCGTGGGTCTCCTGCTCAACCATCACTCCGTCCAGGGACACGAACTCGCTGATGACCAGTTGACGCATCCGGCCATGGTGCCAAAACCGGTCCGACGTCGTCCACTGTGACGTGAAAGGCATCCACATCGTGCGTCATGACTCACCCACCCCTCACTCTCATTGACTGAAGACACCAGGTGAGGAGCACCAGCATGTGGGCGCAGTCGGTTCGTGAGCGGCCGTTCGCTGTCCTGGCTGCGGCTGTGGCGGTCAACATGGGCGCCCTGTTCGGCCTGTTCACGTCGGCACCGGTGTTCGAGGCGTCCGCGTCGGTGGTCATCACGGCCGATGCCGTCGCGCCGACCGGGGTTGCCTCCGCCCCCGACCTGGATCGGATCGCTGCCCGAGTCGTCTCCGACCTGCGCGGCTCCGATGCCCTCACACCCGCG
>JBBSKV010000028.1:0-10899 GCA_038255955.1 Propionibacteriales bacterium | reverse complement strand
GGTCTTGTGCAGGTTCAGGTGGGACACGTCGCCGCCGAACTCGCCGGGCGCGGCATGGCCCAGCAGGGCGTTCAGGTTGGCGCCGTCGACGTAGACCTGGCCGCCGTGGGAGTGCACGATCTCGCACAGGTCGGTGATCCCGTGCTCGTACACGCCGTGGGTCGACGGGTAGGTGACCATGATGGCGGCCAGATCGTCGGCATGGGCGTCGCACTGCGCGCGCAGGTCGTCCAGGTCGACCTCGCCCTGGTCGCTCGACTTCACGATCACGACGCGCATGCCGGCCATCACCGCCGATGCGGCGTTGGTGCCGTGCGCGGACGCAGGGATCAGGCAGACGTCGCGGTGGTCGTCTCCACGACTCTGGTGGTACGAGCGGATCGCCAGCAGGCCGGCGAACTCGCCCTGCGAACCGGCGTTGGGCTGGATCGACACACCGGCATAGCCGGTCACCACGGCCAGCCAGCGTTCGAGGGTCTCGACCAGCTCGATCATCCCCGCGGCGTCAGCGGCCGGGACGAACGGGTGAAGATCGGCGAAGCCGGGGTAGCTGATCGGCTCCATCTCGGCGGTGGCGTTGAGCTTCATGGTGCACGAGCCCAGCGGGATCATGCCCCGGTCCAGGGCGTAGTCGCGATCGCTGAGCTTGCGCAGGTAGCGCAGCATCTGGGTCTCGCTGCGGTGCTCGTGGAAGACCGGATGCGTCAGGATCTCGTCGTCGCGCAGCAGGTCGCCGGGCAGGGCGTCCGGCCCCTCGCCCGCCGCCGGGGCGTCGACGCCAAAAGCGTGCCAGACCGCCGCGAGGTGCTCGTCCGTCGTGGCCTCGTGCGTGGAGATGCCGACGTGGTCGGCGTCGATCATCCGCAGGTGCACGTCGGACGCCCGGGCGGCGTGCACGACGTCGGCGGCCCGGCCGGGCACCTCGGCCACGATCGTGTCGAAGAAGCCGGCCTCGGGCACGGACACTCCCCCGGCTCGCAGACCGGCAGCCAGCCGGGTCGCCTGGGTGTGGACCTGCATCGCGATGCGCCGCAAGCCATCAGCTCCGTGGTAGACGGCGTACATCGAGGCGGCCACGGCCAGCAGCACCTGGGCGGTGCAGATGTTGGACGTCGCCTTCTCGCGACGGATGTGCTGCTCGCGCGTCTGCAGGGCCAGGCGGTACGCGGGACGTCCGGCACTGTCGACCGACACCCCCACCAGTCGGCCGGGCAGGTGACGCTCCAGACCTGCGCGCACCGACATGAAGCCGGCGTGCGGTCCGCCGTAGAACATCGGCACACCGAACCGCTGGCTCGAGCCCACGACGACATCGGCGCCCATCGAGCCCGGCGACTTCATCAGCACCAGGGCCAGTGGGTCGCTCACGACCACAGCCAGACCGTCCTGGGCGTGCGCTGCCTCGATCGCGGCGCTGGGGTCGATGATCTGGCCGTCGCTGCGCGGATACGCCACGATCACGCCTGCAGCGGCGACGTCCGGCACGCCCGCCGCAAGATCGGCCTCCTGCAGGTCGATGCCCAGCGCCGAGGCCCGCGTGTGCGTGACCGCGAGCGTCTGCGGGTGCAGGCCCGAGTCGATGATGATGGGCAGATCGTCCTTGCCCCGTGTGGCGCGCCGGATCAGCGTCATGGCCTCAGCCACCGCGGTGCCCTCGTCCAGCAGCGAGGAGTTGGACGTCTGCAGGCCCGTGAGATCGGCGATCAGGGTCTGGAAGTTGAGCATCGCCTCCAGCCGGCCCTGCGAGATCTCCGGCTGGTACGGCGTGTAGGCGGTGTACCAGGACGGGTCCTCGAGGACGTTGCGGCGGATCACGGCCGGAGTGATGGTCGGGTGGTACCCCAGACCGATCATCGACACGCCGGGGTGGTTGCGTCCCGCGAGGTCGCGCAGCGTGCTGAGCACCTCGGTCTCGGTGCGCGGGCTGGGCAGGCCGAGGGCCTCGGTGCTGCGGATGCCCGACGGAACCGCCGCGGCCATCAGGTCGTCGAGCGAGTCGAAACCGACGGTGCGCAACATGGCGGCCTGGTCGGAGACCGTCGGACCGATGTGGCGGTCGACGAAGCGGTCAGCTGGACGCGACGAATGAGTGCTCATGGCAGGGACTCCCGGGATCGGTGACGTACGGTGTCCCTCCCCTTCTGTCACGCCGCGCAGGCCGCTTCAGAATCGCCTCGGTCGCGTGGTCCTGGTGCCTGAGAGGTTCCGGGGAGGAATTGCCCCTTCGGCGTCGCCTGGGGTGAATCAAAGTGGGGTGAATCAGAGGTTGCGAGCTCTCCCACGCGCGTTCGACAGCGTGATCAGCCTATCGCAACACTCAGGCGCCGGCCGCGCGTGCACGTCGGCGGGCCGCGACCTCGTCGCTGGCGTCGGAGGCGCCCACCGCAGTGGCACGTTCGCTCGGGAGCTGGTGCAAGGAGCCCTCGATCTCCTTCCAGACACCGCCCACGGCGATGCCGAAGACGCCCTGTCCGCCCTGCAGGAGGTCGATGACCTCGTCGGCCGAACGGCACTCGTAGACGCTGGCGCCATCGCTCATGAGCGTGACCTGAGTGAGGTCGTCGGTGCCACGCACCCGCAGGTGGTCGATGGCGATGCGGATCTGCTGCAGCGAGACACCCGCGTCGAGCAGACGCTTGATGATCTTGAGCAGCAAGATGTCCTTGAAGGAGTACAGCCGCTGCGTGCCCGAGCCGGTGGCCGAGCGAACAGTGGGCTCGACCAGCTGGGTGCGAGCCCAGTAGTCGAGCTGGCGGTAGGTGATGCCGGCCGCGGCGCAGGCGGTGGGCCCGCGATAGCCGGCATTCTCCGACAGCGGCGAGACGTCGTCGTTGAACAGCAGACCTTGGTCGCCGGCTTGGGCGACTGCCTCCGTCGTGTCGACGGATGAATCGGGCAACTCGTTCATGACTGGCCTTCCAGAACTGTCGTTGAGGGGAAGACTACCGCGACGAAACTACATCCGTGTGCATCGGCAGCAGTCTCAAGGTAAAGGTGAGAGTTCTCAGGGTCAACGACATCGTGCGTGTCTCGCGTGTCGAATAAGTGTGAACCTTCGAGTCAGGGTTGAGAGAGCTCACTCGGCTGAGCCAAATTCGTCGGGGAGGACGTGGTCGAGGAACTCGCGGAACTTCTCGACCTCCTCGTCCTCGTCACGGCTCGCCTCGATGCCCGCGGCGTCGAGCACGTCCTCGGTGCACACGATCCGGGCACCGGCGCGCAGCGCCAGGGCGATCGAGTCCGAGGGACGGGCGTCGACCTCGGCACCGGACTCGAAGTGCAGCAGGGCGTGGAACACACCGTCGTTGACCTCGGTGATGCGAACCTCGTCGAGCTCGTCACCGAGGGCCTCGACGATCGACTGCATCAGCTCGTGGGTCAGGGGTCGCGGGGTGGCCGATCCCTGCTGGGCGTAGGCGATGGCGGACGCCTCGACCGCACCGATCCAGATGGGCAGGTAGCGGTTGCCCTCGAGCTCGCGCAGCAGGACCAACGGCTGGTTGGTGGGTCGCTCGACCCGCACGCCGACCACCTCGACCTCGCGCACGTCAGCTCCGCAGATGGCGCCGGACCAGCACGGTGTGCAGTGCCACCGACAACGACGCGAGAGAGGCGACGGCCCGATCGCTGGCCTCACGGTCCAGCGAGCGAGCCCGCGGGGTGACGACCTGGTCGAACAGCGCTGCCTCACGATCGGCTGCGGCGACGAACATGCGCAGGTGACGGGGTTCGAGGCCGAGCTCGGCGAAACGACCGACGAGGGATGCGACGTGCAGGTCGTCGCCGTCGAAGTACGACGCCGCGCTGCGGCGCTTGATCAGGCCGAACTCCTCGATCTCGCCGAGCGTCTCGTGCGAGATGTCCGCGGCGGCGGCCAGCTCGTCACGGGTGAGGCGCACCTGGCTGCGCTGGCCGCCGAAGGTCTGCGGCGTGGGCAGGTTGTCCTCGGCCAGGGCCAGCTCGGGCACCCGCACGCCGGGCACCTCGGTGTCCGGCACCCGCCCGTTGTCCATGTCGTCGAGGACCTGGCGGATGTGGTTGAGCGGCCAGAACCGGTCGCGCTGCTGACGCAGGATGAATCGCAGTCGCTCGACATCGGCGTAGGAGAACTTGCGATACCCCGATGCCGTGCGCTCAGGATCCAGCAGCCCCTCGCGCTCCAGATAGCGAATCTTGGTGATCGACAGATCCGGGAACTCCGGCTGGAGCTCGTCGAGCACCTTGCCGATGCCGAGCCTCGAGAGCTCGGGCACCGGCTGGGTCATGAGTCAGCCTTGGTCGATCCGGCGAAGTAGATCAGGCGGTACTTGCCGATCTGCACCTCGTCGCCGCCCGAGAGGGCGACCTCGCCGTCGATGCGGTCGCGGTTCACGTAGGTGCCGTTCAGGCTGCCCAGATCGGTGACCGCATAGCCGGACTCGCTGCGGTTGAAGGTGGCGTGCCGGCGGGAGACGCTGATGTCGTCGAGGAAGATGTCACTCGTGGGGTGCCGGCCGACCGTCACCGAGTCGCTGTCCAGCAGAAATCGTGCACCGGCGTCAGGTCCGCGCTGCACCAGCAACATGGCGCTGCCCGCAGGAAGATTGGCCACGGCGGACACGTCCGACGAGGCCATCTCCTCGGTGTCCGCATCCAGTGCCGGGATGTGCGAGGTGTGCTCGACCCCTTCGGCCGACCAGCTGTCCGACATGGGCTCTCAACTCCTGCTCTTCACGCGTGGGCTCGACCCGGGCGTTCGCCTCGGGTCCAACCTAGCATCGTACGGATCACGGAAATTGGCTCAGGAGGTGGTGAGCTTGGTGTACGCCTCGGCTGACATGAGCGCCGAGGTGAAGTCGTCGTCGGCAGGGCGGATCTTGATCAACCAGCCCTCGCCGTACGGGTCGGAGTTGATGACCTCGGGACCGGCGTCGAGGGTCTCGTTGCGGGCCACGATCTCCCCGGAGATCGGCGAGAAGACGTCGCTGACCGACTTGGTCGACTCGAGCTCGCCGATGACGGTGCCGGCCTCGACGGAATCACCGGCTGCCGGGAGCTGCACGTACACGATGTCGCCGAGCGCTTCCTGGGCGTAGTCGGTGATGCCGATGATCGCGATCTCGTCCTCGACGCGCACCCACTCGTGCTCTTCGCTGTAGTACAGGTCCTCAGGAATCACCGGGTGTCTCCTCGTTCGTCGGGTCGGGTGGAGTCGGGCTCAGGAATCGGGACGAGCGTACTCCGGCGCCCGGATGTCGGCGAGAGCGGTGATGCCGACGACATCCTTGCGGGTCACCGACACCTCTCCCCCGCGCCGTTCGATGGTGTCGACGAGCCCCCCGGGGATCTGGGTCGCCGTCGCCATGGTGTCGGTGTCGCCGATCGCCTCGATCACGTAGGGCGGCTTGATGTCGCGGCCGCCGATGCGAATGGATTCGTCGGTGTCGATGAAATAGGTCTGGCTCACCACGCGGACGGTGCCGTTGATCGCGATGACCTCGGCACCGGCGTTGCGCAGCTCCTCGATCGCGTCGAGCAGCGCGCCGGCGTCGACGCCCCCCTCAGGGTCGGAGACGGTCACCACCACGCCGGGCCCGGTGGCCGGCGCGGTGCCGGCCAGGATGGCCAGGGCATTGGCCTGGGAGCGCGCCTGCTCCTGCGCAACGTCCGACCGCTTGGACGAGTCGAGCAGATCGTCGCGGGTGCCGGTCAGGTCGTTGATCTGGCGATCCAGCCGCTGGTTCGCCGCGTCCAGGGACTTCAACAGCTCGACGAGGTCCTCGCTGCGCGCGTTCTCGTAGTCGTCGGCCGGCTTGTCGCGCAGCTGCACGGTGATGGCCAGCGCCAGTCCGCCGATCAGGATGGCGACCAGCACCTGGGAGAGCCGACGGCGGCTACGCATGGAAGATCCTGCGTCGGATGGCGGCGGCGTTGGCGAAGATTCGGATGCCGAGCACCACGACCACACCGGTGGACAACTGCGACCCGACGCCCAGCTGGTCGCCGAGGAAGACCATGAATCCAGCGATCAGGACGTTGGAGATGAACGACACGACGAACACGCGGTCATTGAATCGCCGCTCCCCCAGGGCCCGCAGCGCGCCCACGACAGCGTCGAGCGCCGCGATGACCGCGATCGGCAGGTAAGGCTGCAGCGCGACCGGCACGGTGGGCTGCAGCAGCAGACCGATCGTGACGCCGACGATGACGCCCAGCACCGGAATCATGCTTCGCCTCGCGCCGTCTCGGCGTGCACGATCCGCTGCCGCTTCTCGCTGATGGCTTCCAGACGCTGGCTGTCGACCGTGTCGATCTGGAAGGTCAGCTCGGTGCTCTCGGCGCGCGCTTCCCAGTCGCGACCAAGCCGGCTGTCGCTCAACCGGTCGTTCAGGCCCTCGGCGTCGCCGATGGCTCGCAACGAGTACGGCGGGTCGATCGAGACGTAGTTGACCGTGATCGCCTCCCCGGCGGTGCGGATGGACGTGAGCGTGCCGACCCGCTCGTCGTTGACCGCGATCGCCTCGGCACCGACGTACCAGAGCGCGTTGACCAGCACCTGCAGATCACTGTCCGACACGTCCCCGCGGCCACCGTCGTCGGCTGCCGGGTCGATGCGAATGCGGATCCCGGGTCCTCGGACGGCGGTTGCGGCCGTCGTCGCCCGCAGGGCCTCGGCGTCAGGATCCTCCTGGCCGGACGCGGCCGACAGATCGCGGACCTCGGCGCGCAGGTTGGTGACCGTCTCGCGCCGCTCGGTGCTGATCGCCCGACGAACCGACACGTCCTGGGCCAGGGCCTGCTGCTCGCGCTCGGTGGCGGGGCGGTTGGTGGCGGTCTGCACGGCGGTGATCGTGATCATCAGCGCGAAGACGCCCAGCACCGAGGCGGTGAGGGCGGTGTTGAAGGAGCGGGACGGTTCCGGCTGGCCGGCGCGCACCACGTAGTAGTCATCGTCCAGCGCCGTCTCGGCGATGCGATCAAGCAGCCCGTCGGGGCGATCCACGTCGGACCCGTCGGACCCGGGTGCCTGCTGGGTCATGTCCGCACTCGTTCGGTGGTGGTCATCAGCCGTCGCACCTGCAGCGCGTAGAGGACACCCCCCCACCAGTACAGGCTCACGCCCCATGCCGTGAAGGCCCAGCCGAAGACGTTGGCCAGATCGGCCACCGTGCCCGGGGCGTCGCCCAGCAGCAGCAGCGGGAAGGCGTACAGCAGGCTGGCCGTGGCGGCCTTGCCCAGGAAGTGCACCGGCAGCGAGCTGTAGCCGCGGGTGCGCAGGAACGGGACGAGCGAGAACAAGAAGACGTCGCGCAGCGGCAGGATGATGGCCAGCCACCACGGGATGATGTCGCGCGCGCTCAGTCCGATGACGACAGCCAGGATGTAGAACCGGTCGGCGACCGGATCGAGGATCGCGCCGATCTTGGAGGCCTGGTTCAGGGTGCGGGCCAGCTTGCCGTCCAGGTAGTCGGTGATGCCCGACACCATCAGCACCACCAGGGCCAGCTCGTCCCACTCCGGTCCGAGGACCAGCCACAGGAACACCGGCACGAGAAGCAGCCGCACGAAGCTCAGCGCATTGGGAATCGTGAGAACTCGGTCAGTCACCACGATTCACCTCCAGACACGCCGCTCAGGTCGTCACCAGAGTAGGACATGAGGCACGTCATCCTTGCGACCAGGGACAAGGCTGGCAGGATGGGTATCGACAACAGAACTTTCGGGGCACGCGGTGCCCCTGTCCCGAGGAGGACGCGTGGCCGACTACACACTGCCCGAGCTGTCATATGACTACGGTGCGCTCGATCCGCACATCTCCGGCAAGATCATGGAGCTGCACCACACCAAGCACCACCAGAACTACGTCAACGGACTGAACACCGCGCTGGAGAAGCTCGACGAAGCCCGCGCCGGCGGTTCCTACGACACGATCAACCTGCTGGAGAAGAACCTGGCGTTCAACCTCGGCGGACACATCAACCACTCGATCTTCTGGAAGAACCTCTCCCCCGAGGGCGGCGACAAGCCCACGGGCGAGCTCCAGGCCGCGATCGAGGACAACTTCGGCTCGTTCGACGCCTACCGGGCCCAGTTCGAGGCGACCGCGCTCGGCATCCAGGGCTCCGGCTGGGCCATCACCGCGTGGGACACGCTGGGACAGAAGCTCGTGATCGTGCAGCTGTACGACCAGCAGAGCAACATCCCCGCGACGCTGATCCCCATCTCGCAGCTCGACATGTGGGAGCACGCGTTCTACCTGGACTACCTCAACGTCAAGGGCGACTACGTCAAGGCGTTCTGGAACATCGCCAACTGGGCCGACGCCCAGGAGCGCTTCACCGCCGCCACCAGCGGCGGCCAGATCATCTTCTGATTCCCCGAATTTTGCTCCCCAACGAACCATTCTGCTCGCGCATTCGGTTCGTTGGGGGGCAAATCTTGGTGACTTTCTAGGGTTCACGCCTCTTGCCAGGTGCGGCGAGATCGGCCAGGTGCGCGTTGTACGCCTCGAGGGCCGCGCCGTCATCGCGCTCGGCGTTGCGGTCGTACCGGCGCGCCTCACGGGTGTCGGACCGGATCCACTGCACGAAGATCGCAGTCATGACCAGCACCAGCGGCACCTCGCCCATGGCCCAGGCGATGCCACCACCCAGGTACTGGTCGGCCAGCAGATCGGTCGCGAACGGGCGGTCGATCCCGCGGAAGTAGTCGCCGGCGATGAGCTGGTCCGACGACATCACGCCGATCGCGAAGAAGGCGTGGAACGGGATCGTCATGAGCAGCAGCCCGAACCGCACCAGCGGTTGCAGCATCCTGGGCGCGGGGTCCACGCCGATCAGCACGTAGTAGTACAGGACGCCCACTGTCAGGAAGTGGATGTTCATCACCGCGTGGCCGGAGTGATTGGTCATCAACGCCTCGAACGCCGGAGTGAAGTACAACCCGTACAGGCTGCCGGTGAACAGCATCGGCCCGACCAGTGGATGGGTCATGAAGCGGGAGAACCGCGAGTGCAGCAGCCCCAGCAGCAGCGCGCGCGGCGACGTCTCGCCAGGCTGCCGCGGGCCTGGCAGGGTGCGCAGGGCGAGCGTCATCGGCGCACCGAGCACCAGCAGGATCGGCGCCACCATCGACAACAACATGTGCGAGCCCATGTGTGCGCTGAACAGCGCGTGGGAGTACTCGCCGAGGCCGCCGAAGGTCGCCCAGGCGATGACCGCCATGCCGGCGACCCAGGACACCGTGCGACCGACCGGC
Organism: Propionibacteriales bacterium; assembly: GCA_038255955.1. Taxonomy (GTDB): domain Bacteria; phylum Actinomycetota; class Actinomycetes; order Propionibacteriales; family Nocardioidaceae; genus Aeromicrobium. The sequence continues at coordinate 1,662 of JBBSKV010000028.1, read as the reverse complement.
CAGGCATCGCCGCGGCGGCGCATGACGCGCAGGCCCTGGCCGTACAGCGCCAGGCCGAGCCCGACGATGACCATCCCGGTCCCGTTGGCGCTCCAGCCCAGCAGGAACTCCGAGACCGACGGCGGCGCCGGCATCGGACCGCCCAGCAGCTCCTCGGCCGGGGTCGTGAGGACCTCCTCGCCCAGAGGTGTGGGTGTGCGCGAGAGCGCGACACCCAGGCCGATGGTGGCTGACATGACGAGCAGCTCTGTGGTGGCCAGGCGCACGAATCCGGCGCCGGCTGCCACGATGCGTCGGCGTTGCGCCCAGCCGAATACGCCCAGCAGCACCAGCGCGAAGGTCTTGGCGAGGATGAGCAACCCGTAGGACGACCCGAACAGATCACCGAGGTTCGTGATCCGCACCGACGCGTTCACGATGCCGGAGATTCCCACGAGCACGTAGGCCCACACCGCCAGCTGGGAGAATCGTTCGATGCCGCCGCCGAGCCGCTTGCTGCCGCGCAGGGCGACCCAGCCCAGGGCGGCCAGACCGCCAACCCACAGCGTGACGCCGATGACGTGCAGCGCCAGACTGGTCGTCGCGAGAGTGTGCGAGCCGGCCCCAGCAGCATGGCCGGTCAGGGTGATCGGCGCCGTCGTGGCGACGGCCACGCCGAGAACGGCGGCCAGCCCACGCACCGAGAGGGTCCACCGCGCGGCCACGGCGACGGCACTGGCGCCGATGATCTGCAGCACGATGGCCTTGCCCGTCGCCGCGTCGCGGAACAACGAGCCCAGCAGGTTCGGCGTCAGCTCGGTCAGTCGAGCGGCGAAGGTGTCCGACACGGTCAGCAGGTACAGGACGATGCTCGCGACCGCCCAGACCCATGCCCACCGCGAGGCGAGACGCGCTGCCTGCACCGCGAGGCCCTCGACCTCGGGTCCCTTTGAGACCAGCAGAAAGGCTGCCAGAAGCAGCATGCCAACGGTCAGGACGGCCGCGGCGTCGGTGACCACCTTGACCACGGGCAGTCCCCACCCCGTGAGCAGCCCCGAGTCGGGGATGCCGATCGGAGCGGCCTGCGGCGCACCGCCGCCGATCTGCAGAAAGGCGAATACTGCCAGCACCGCCACGGCGAAGGCCGTCAGCGCCTCACGCGTCGTGCGCGTCATCGCGCCTCCTCAGGGGTAGAACGATCAGGAAGATGGCCACCACTGCGGCCGCCGTCCCCCAGAGCACGTGGCCGAGGTGGCGGTCGAGAAATCCCTGCTGCGAGGTCGACTCGACTGCCGTCACCTGGTTGACCTTCTCCCCCGTCAGGACCGTGAACGTGATCGTGCCCGCGACGGGATGGCCGTCCGCCGAGACCACGCGGAACGAGGCGCTGTAGACGCCGCGCTGGTCAGGGGGGTCGGAGACCTGGACGGAGACCGTGCGGTCGACGGCACTGGGTTCACTGGTCTCGACGGCTGTGCCGTTCGGTGCCGTGATCGCGACGAAGGCGTTCCCGATGTTCTCGGTGAACGTGAACGAGATCGTCGAGGGCAGCGACTGCAGGCTCGCGCCGTCCTCGGGGTCGCTGCCGGACAGGCCCGCATGGGCACTGGCCGGTCCGACCCCGAGGACGAGCGTCAGCAGACCGAGCACGGCGCCGACGAAGAAGCTCTTACGCACGAGTTC
>JBBSKV010000027.1:0-10917 GCA_038255955.1 Propionibacteriales bacterium | reverse complement strand
TCGACGGTCGTCCCGGCCATCGTCACGGGCAACACGGTCGTCGTGGTCGGCAGCCATGCGCACCCGATCGCCGGCGTCACGCTGGCTGAGGTGATGGCCACGTCCGACCTGCCCGGCGGCGTGGTCAACCTGCTCACCGGCAGTGCTGCCGAGATCGGTCCCTGGCTGGCTTCCCACCTCGACGTCAACGGCATCGATCTCGCGGGGACCGACGGCGATCTGGCCACCGAGCTCGAGGTCGCTGCTGCCGAGAACCTCAAGCGGGTGCTGCGGCCGGCCGATGAGGACTGGAAGGCCGAGCCCACCCTCGACCGCCTGTCCCGCTGGACCGAGACCAAGACCGTCTGGCACCCGATTGGCGTGTGAGCCGAGGCCGCCTGCGGCCGAGCGCTCACACGCGCCAGCGCAGCGTGAGCGTCCCGCGGCGCAGCCGCCCGCTGCGAGGCGTGGCGAGATGACGACGAGACGAGACCGAGCATGGGCGTCGTGATCGTGGCCGGGCCCTCGGGGTCCGGCAAGTCGCACCTGGGTGCGGTGCTCGGCTGGCCGGTGCTGCGGCTCGACGACTTCTACCGTGACATCGACGCCCCCGACATGCCGCGTTCGACGTTGGGCATCATCGACTGGGACGACTCACGATCGTGGGATGCGTCCGCGGCGGTGGCCACGATCGCCGAGCTGTGCGCCTCAGGCAGCGCCGAGGTGCCGGTCTACGACATCGCGTCCAGTCGACGCACCGGCACGCAGACGCTCCACGCCGCGGAGGGACGATTCATCGCCGAGGGCCTCTTCGCCCCGGTGATCGTCGACGCCTGCCGTGAGGCCGGGGTGCTGGACCGCGCCATCTGCCTGCGCCGACACCGCCTGCTCACGTTCGCGCTGCGCCTGGTCCGCGATCTGCGCGAAGGACGCAAGTCGCCGTGGGTGCTGGTGCGCCGCGGCTGGCGCCTGCTGCAGGACGAGCCGCGGATCGTTGCCGAGGCCGTGGCCCACGGCTGCGAGCCGATGCCTCCCCGCGCGGCCCGCCGCCTCCTCCTCCTCGCCTGATTCCCCGAATTTTGCTACCCCCGAACCGTTTGCGCCGTGCATTCGGTTCGTTGGGTAGCAAAATTTGGTCAGCGGAGGGCGGCGTAACCCGGCTTGATGACGTCGTTGATCAGGGCGAGGCGAAGATCGAAGGCCAGGAACGCGCTCTTCATGGCGTTGACGGTGAACCACTGCAGATCGTCGAGTCCGTAGCCGAAGGCGTCGACCAGCAGCTCGAACTCCCGCGACATCGACGTGCCACTCATCAGCCGGTTGTCGCAGTTGACTGTCACCCGGAAACCGAGCTCCTTCAGCGGTCCGATCGGGTGGTCGGCGATCGTCGTCATCCCGTGCACCGCACCCGTCTGCAGGTTCGACGACGGGCACATCTCCAGCGGAATGCGGCGGTCGCGGATGTAGGCGGCCAGGTCGCCCAGCTTGGCGCCACCTTCGGCCTCGAAGTCGATGTCGTCGACGATGCGCACGCCGTGCCCGAGCCGCTCGGCGCCACAGCGCTGGATGGCCTGCCAGATCGACGGCAGACCGAACGCCTCGCCCGCATGGATGGTGAAGTGCGCGTTGTTCTCTCGCAGGTACTCGAAGGCCTGCAGGTGCAGGATCGGCGGGAAACCGTCCTCAGCGCCGGCGATGTCAAAGCCGGCGACCCCGCGATTGCGGTACTCGACCACGATCTCGGCGACCTCCAGGCCGCGCGTGGCGTGCCGCATGGCCGTGAGCAGCTGCCCGATGACGATGGGCCGGGACGCCTCGCTCTGGCCCTGCTCGATGCCGCTCTGGACGGCCTCGACGGCCTCGCGCATCGACAGACCTGCGGACAGGTGCTGCTCGGGCGCCCAGCGCAGCTCGGCGTAGACGCACCCGTCGGCTGCCAAGTCCACGACGGCCTCGCGGGCGACGCGCGCCAGGTCCTCGGGTCGCTGCATCACCGCCACGGTGTGCACGAAGGTCTCCAGGTAGCGCTCCAACGATCCGGAGCTGGACGCCTCCTCGAACCAGACGCCCAGGGCGTCTGCTCCGTCGGCGGGCAGGTCGTGCCCGATCTCCTCGGCGATCTCGGCGATCGTCGCGGGGCGCAGCCCGCCGTCGAGGTGCTCGTGCAGGGCGACCTTGGGGGCCAGGCGAATCAGTTCGGGTGTCAACGTCACGAGTTCATCGTGGCACGTCGCTCAGGACGGCATGAGGAGGGTGACCGTCTCGGCCACGCACGCGGGCCGGTCGCTGCCCTGGATCTCGACGGTGTGCTGCAAGGTGACCTGCTGTCCTCGATCGAGGTCCTTGACCTCCAGCACCTTCACGCGGTTGCGCACCTTGGAGTCGACCGTGACCGGCGCGACGAAGCGGACCTTGTTCAGCCCGTAGTTGACCCGCGCGACGTCACCGGCGAAGGCGAACACCTGGGCGCCCAGGCTCGGCAGCATCGACAACGTCAGATAGCCGTGGGCGATGGTGCTGCCGAACGGCCCTTCGGCGGCGCGCTCGGGATCGATGTGGATCCACTGCCGATCGCCGGTGGCCTCGGCGAACAGGTCGATGCGGTCCTGGCTGATGCCGACCCATTCGCTGACTCCGAGCTCTTCGCCTGCCGCCGCAGCGATCTCGTCCCGGTCGTTCAGGATCCGCATGTCTCTCCCAGGTCTCAGGTGATCCGGTCGATGACGACCGATCGTGGGGGGGCCGTCTCGGCTCCGATGTCGTACCCGTCGGCCAGCGCCTCAACCGCGCGCTCGAATCGATCGGGGGTGTCGGTGTGCAGTGTCAGCAGGGGATCTCCCGCTCGCACGGTGTCGCCGGGCTTGGCATGCATGACCACGCCGGCCGCCGCCTGCACGACTTCTCCGGGGCGGGATCGGCCCGCTCCGAGGCGCCACGCTGCCACACCGACCGCCATCGCGTCGAGCCGGGTCAGCACGCCGTCGGTCGTCGCCACCACGTCGTGCGTCTCACGGGCGACCGGAAGCGGTGCGTCCGGATCGCCGTCCTGCGCCCGGATCATCGCCTTCCAGGTGTCCATGGCGCGACCCGATGCGAGCACCTCGGCCGGGTCCACGTCCGGCCGGCCGGCCGCCGCGAGCATCTCGCGCGCCAGCGCGACCGTGAGCTCGACGACGTCGGCCGGTCCCCCACCGGCCAGCACCTCCACCGACTCCGCGATCTCGCACGCATTGCCCGCCGTGAGCCCGAGCGGGGTGGACATGTCGGTGAGCAGCGCGACCGTGCGAACTCCCGCATCCGTTCCGAGGGCGACCATCGTCTCGGCGAGCTCGCGAGCCTGCACCTCGTCCTTCATGAAGGCGCCGGAGCCGACCTTGACGTCGAGCACCAGAGCACCGGTCCCCTCGGCGATCTTCTTGCTCATGATCGAGCTGGCGATCAGCGGGATCGCCTCGACGGTGCCGGTCACGTCGCGCAGGGCGTACAGCTTCTTGTCGGCGGGAGCCAGCCCGGCTCCGGCGGCGCAGATGACCGCGCCGACCTCCTCCAGCTGGGTCATCATCTCGGCGTTGCTGAGCGAGGCCCGCCAGCCGGGGATGGCCTCCAGCTTGTCGAGGGTGCCGCCGGTGTGCCCGAGGCCGCGGCCCGAGAGCTGGGGCACCGCGACCCCGCAGGCCGCCACGAGCGGCGCCAGCGGCAGGGTGATCTTGTCACCGACCCCGCCGGTGGAGTGCTTGTCGGCCGTGGGTCTGGACAACGACGAGAAGTCCATCCGCTCGCCGCTGTCGATCATGGCGTGGGTCCAGCGGGAGATCTCCCGGCGGTCCATGCCGTTGAGCAGGATCGCCATGGCCAGCGCCGACATCTGCTCGTCCGCGACGACGCCGCGCGTGTACGCGTCGACGACCCAGTCGATCTGCGCGTCGCTCAGCTCGTGCCGGTCCCGCTTCGCGGCGATGACCTCGACGGCGTCGAAGGGTTCGGTGCTCATGTGGCCTCCACCTGGATCTTCTCGAAGCCGCGCAGCACCCAGGTGGGTCGACGCGGTGACTCACCCGCGAGGGCGAGCTGCGGGAATCGGTCGAGCAGCGCCTTGAGGCTGATCTGCAGCTCCAGGCGGGCCAGCGGCGCACCGAGGCAGAAGTGCCGGCCCATGCCGAAGCCCACGTGCGGATTGGGGTCCCGTCCGACGTCGAGCTCGTCGGCGTGCTCGAAGACGGCCGCGTCGCGGTTGGCCGAGCCCATCAAGCACGAGACCGTCTCACCGGCGGACACGGTGGTTCCGAGGATCTCGACGTCGGCGGTGGCGGTTCGCTGGAACAGCTGGAGCGGGGCGTCGAACCGGATCAGCTCCTCGAGCGCCGTCTCCACCGTGACCTCGCCGGACGTGATGCGCTTGAGCTGGTCGGGCGCGGACAGCAGCGCGTGCAGCCCGTTGCCGAAGGTGTTGACCGACGCCTCGTGCCCGGCGTTCAGCAGCAGCACCACCGAAGCGACGAGCTCGTCATCGCTCAGCCCGGTCCCGGCGTCACGAGCGGCGAGCAGATCGGTGATCAGATCGGGGCCGGGGCGGGTGCGCCGGTAGTCGATGACGCCGCGCACGTACTCGGCGAAGTCCTCGGACGCGGCCACGGCCGCGACGCGGGTGGCTTCGCCGACGTCCGGCTCGTACATGTGCACGATGGCCTGCGACCAGGCCCGCAGGGACGCCTCGTCCTCGCGCGGCACGCCCAGCAGATCGGCGATCACGTACACCGGCATGGGCTCGGCGTACTCCCCCAGCACGTCGAACGATTCGCCGAGCCGTCCGACCATCTCCTCGGCCAGCGCCTCGATCCGGGGGCGCATGCGCTCCACGTGGCCGCGCCCAAAGGCAGAAGAGACCAGATTTCTCAGCCTGCGGTGGACCTGGCCCTCGTTTTCCATCATCTGGTTGCGGTGCAGCGTGTTGAACGGTTCCATCTGGTCGCGTGGCTCGTGATCGGTCCACAGCCGGCCGAACGAACGGTGCCTCAGCACCTGGCTCACCGCGTCGTGGGTGGTGGCGAACCACCGGCCGTCAGCGCCGACCAGCGGGCCCTCGGCGCGCATCGCCGCCAAGGTCGAGTACGGGTCGGCGATGAAGTCAGGTCCCGAGAGATCCGGGATCATCACGTGAGGTCTTCCGCGCCGAAGGCGTCGGGCAGCACCTCGGACATCGGCAGCACACCGCGCGGGGTCATCAGCTGCATGTCGGGACCACCGTTCTCCCACAAGAGCTGCCGGCATCGACCGCACGGCATCAGCGGCTCGCCCTCGCCGTTGACGCAGGCCACCGCGCGCAGCCGCCCGCCGCCCGTGGCGTGCAGCGCGGAGACCATGCCGCACTCGGCGCACAGCGCGACGCCGTACGCCGCGTTCTCGACGTTGCAGCCCAGCACCACCCGGCCGTCGTCGACCAGTCCGGCGACTCCGACCTTGAAGTTCGAGTACGGGGCGTAGGCCCGCCCCATGACTTCGGTGGCATAGCGACGCAGCGCGTCCCAGTCGACCGGCGCGTCCGCTCCGGTGATTCCCAAACCCAACGGCACGGTCATCCGGCACTCCTGCGAGCTTGCGAGTAGGTCATCCGGCACTCCTGCGAGCTTGCGAGCAGGTCATCCGGCACTGCCCCTGCGATAGGGCTGCCCGTCAGCGGCGGGCATCCGCAGCTGTTGGGAGAACAGGGCCAGCACCAGCAAGGTGGTGATGTAGGGCGTCATGCCGGTCAGGTCCTCGGGCACCGAGGCGGTGAGGGCGTAGCCGACCGCCACGACGACGCCGAGCAGGGCGGTGACCAGCGCGGCTCGCTGACCGTGCTTGCGCCACTGCCACACCGCCAGGATCACCAGGGCGACCGCTCCCAGCAGGAGCAGACCGTGGACGGTGTCGCCGCCGCCGCGCAGGCGCAGGGTGTCGGTGTAGCCGAACAACATCGACCCGGTCAGCAGACCACCAGGACGCCAGTTGCCGAAGATCATGGCGGCGAGGCCGATGTAGCCGCGTCCGCCGGTCTGACCATCACGGAACGAGCTGGCCGCGACGATGGCGAGGAAGCCACCGCCCAGGCCGGCCAGACCACCTGAGACCAGCACGGCGGAGAACTTGTAGCGGATGACGTTGACGCCCAGGGACTCGGCGGCTGCCGGGTTCTCGCCGCACGAGCGCAGGCGGAGTCCGAAGGGGGTCTTCCACAGGATCCACCAGGTGAGCACGAACAGCAGCAGGCACAGCAGCGTCAGCACCGACAGGTTGGTGACCAGGGCACGCAGGATCGCTGCGACGTCCGAGATCACGAACCAGTGCCGTTGCTCCACGTCACCCAAGGGTCTGGAGAGTGCGTCGATCGAGATCGCTGGCAGGTTGTCGATGGGCGGCGACTGCGTCTGACCACCGCCGGGCACGCCGGTGAACGCCAGGACGGCGAGGTACTGCACCGCGCCGAGGGCGATGATGTTCAGCGCCACACCCGAGACGATGTGGTCGACACCGAACGTCACGGTGGCCAGGGCGTGCAGCAGTCCGCCGGCAGCGCCCAGGAGGATGGCGCCGACGACCCCCTGCCACGGGCCGTAGAAGTAGCCGAAGTAGCCGGCGCCGAAGGTGCCGAGCACCATCATGCCCTCGAGGCCGATGTTGACGATCCCGGCACGTTCGGACCACAGACCACCCAGACCGGCCATGCCGATCGGGATGGCGGCGATGAGCGTGGCGCGCACCGTGCCAGAGGAGTTGAGGTCGTTGACCCCGGTGATGACGCGCACCGCGGAGATCAGGATGAGGAATCCGGCGATCAGGAGCAGGACCCTCGCGTAGCTCCAGCGTGTGCTGGCGACGGCGCGGCCGGCCGACTGGATGACACTCATGCCGACACCTGCTTGTTCTCGGACTCCAGGGCCGATGCCACCTGCTGCTGCTCCCTGCTGGCGCCGTAGCGCCGGACGACCTCGTAGGCGATGACCACCGTCAGCACGATCACGCCCTGCGTGATCTTGACGATGTCCGGTGACACGTCGAGCAGGATCTGCAGCGGGTTGGACTGTTCGTCCAGGAACGCGAACAGCAGCGCGCCCAGGCCGATGCCCAGCGGATGGTTGCGTCCGAGCAGGGCGATGGCGATGCCCGCGAAGCCGAGCCCGGACTGGAACGTCGAGCCGTAGGCGTGCGCGTCACCCAGCAGGATCGGCAGCCCCACCAGCCCGGCGACCGCACCCGAGAGCAGCATCGCGATCAGGCCCATGCGCTTGACGTTGATGCCGCTGGCGACGGCGGCCGTCTCGGACCTGCCGGTGGCCCGCAGGTCGAAGCCGAAGCGGGTGCGGTTGATGACGAATCCGTAGACCAGCCCGACCAGGATCGCCACGAAGACGAAGCCGTAGACCTCGTTGGGCGAATCGCCGAGCTTGAAGCCGGGAACCCAGCTGCCTTCGGGGATCTGCTTGGTCGCCGTGATGTTGCTGCCCTCGTTGTCGACAGCAGCCTTGCGCAGGAGGTAGGCCACCAGCGCGGTCGCGATCGCGTTGAGCATGATGGTCGAGATGACCTCGCTGACACCGCGCGTGACCCGCAGGAGGCCGGCGATGCCGGCCCAGGCAGCGCCCACCAGCATGGCCGCGAAGACCGCGAAGACGGTGTTCAGGTAGCCCGGGAGCCACGCCTCGCCGGCCACCACCGCGGCGGCGAAGGATGCGACGCGGTACTGCCCGTCGACGCCGATGTTGAACAGGTTCATGCGGAAGCCGACCGCGACGGCGACGGCCGACAGGTAGTAGACGCTGGCCGCGTTGATGATGTTCACCAGACCGCGGCTGCTCGGCAGGCTGAGGATCTGGCCCCACACACCGGTGACCGAGTCGCCCGCGAGCACCAGGACCAGGCTGGTGATGAGGAAGGCCGCCACCAGGGCCAGCGCCGGTGCGCCGACGGCCAGGACGAGCCTGGCCACGCGTTCGTTCTTCATGCGGAGGCTCCCGTCATCGCCGAGCCGAGCTGTTGCGGCGTCACGGTGGCCGGGTCGAAGGTGCCGACCATCTCGCCGCGCAGGATGACCTGGATCGTGTCCGACAGGCCGATCAGCTCATCGAGGTCGGCCGAGACCAGCAGGACCGCCAAGCCGTCGTGTCGGGCGCGCTTGATGTGCTCCCAGATGGCCGCCTGGGCGCCGACGTCGACGCCTCGCGTGGGATGCGACGCCACCAGCAGGTGCGGAGCTCCGCTCATCTCGCGACCGATGATCAGCTTTTGCTGGTTGCCGCCGGACAAGGCTCGCGCCAGGACGTCGATGCCGGGCGTGCGGACGTCGTACTCCTCGATGATGCGCTGCGTGTCGGCGCGAGCCCCCGAGCGATCGATCAGGGGGCCTGCGATGTTCGGCTCACGGGTCTGGTGGCCCAGGATTCGGTTCTCCCACAACGGCGCCTCCAGCAGCAGTCCGTGCCGATGGCGGTCCTCGGGGATGTAGCCGATGCCGGACTCGCGCCGCTCGCGCGTGGATCGGCCGGCGAGGTTGACGCCGTCGACCGTGATGCTGCCGGTGGTGTTGGACCGCATGCCCATGATCGCCTCGACCAGCTCGGACTGTCCGTTGCCCTCGACACCGGCGATGCCCAGGATCTCCCCGGCGTGGATCGTGAAGGACACGTCGGACAGCAGGTCGCGGCTCGGCCCCGACATGGTCAGCCCCTCGACCTGCAGCACGATGTCGGTGGTGACCGTCGACTCCTCGGTGCTCGGGCTGGGCAGCTCGGAGCCGACCATCAGCTCGGCCAGCTCGCGCGAGGTCACGCTGTCGGCGGCGACCGTGTCGATCGTCGTGCCACGACGCACCACGGTGACCGTGTCGGCGACCGAGAGCACCTCGTCGAGCTTGTGCGAGATGAAGATGACCGCGAGTCCTTCGTCCTTGAGCTCGCGCAGGTTGTCGAACAGGGCGTCGACCTCCTGCGGCACCAGGACGGCCGTCGGTTCGTCCAGGATGATGATCTTGGCGCCGCGGTACAGCACCTTGAGGATCTCGATGCGCTGACGTGCACCGACGCCCAGGTCGGCGACCATCACGTCGGGGTCGATGTCCAGGCCGTAGCCGTCGGAGATGCGGGAGATCTCGGCGCGAGCCGCGGCACCGATGCCGTGCAGCTTCTCCGAGCCCAGCACCACGTTCTCCAGGACGGTGAGGTTGTCGGCCAGCATGAAGTGCTGGAACACCATGCCCACGCCGGCGAGGATCGCGTCGGCCGGGGACCCCAGGTCGACGGCAGCGCCATGGATCTCGATCGTTCCCGAGTCAGGCTTCTGGACGCCGTACAGGATCTTCATCAGCGTCGACTTGCCGGCGCCGTTCTCCCCGACGATCGCGTGCACGGTGCCGCGCCGCACGTCGATGTTGACGTCGTCGTTGGCGATGACGCCCGGAAAGGTCTTGCCGATGCCGCGCAGACGGACGACGACGTCCTGATCAGCGCTGGTCGTGGTGGTGTTCACCGGCTACTCCGCTTCGTGGTGTGCAGGGACAACTCGGCCCGGGCCCACGCTATCGCGTGCGCCCGGGCCTCGTTGCAGAGATCAGGAGGAGGGAACCTTGACGGTGCCGTCCACGATCTGCTGCTTGTACTCGTCGAGCTTCTCCTTGATGTCGTCGATCTGTCCACCCGTGGTGGAGTAGCCGACGCCGTCGACGGAGAGGTCGTAGACGGTCGGGCCGGTCGGGGCCGTTCCGCCTTCGACTTCACTGAGGTAGGTGAACACCGCGACGTCGATGTTCTTCAACATCGAGGTCAAGATGACGTCCTTGACCGAGTCGTCGGCCGTGAGCGCCTGGTCGGAGTCAACACCGATGGCCTTGCCGCCAGCCGCAGCGGCTGCCTCGAAGACACCGCCGCCTGAACCGCCGGCAGCGTGGTAGACGACGTCGGCACCCTTGTCGAACATGCCCTCGGCCGTGGCCTTGCCCTTGGCCGGGTCACCGAAGCCGCTGAAGTCCGGCGGCTGGGTCAGGTAGCGCGACTGGATCGTGATGTCCGGGTTGACGGCCGTGGCGCCCGCCTTGTAGCCCGCCTCGAACTTCTTGATCAGCGGCACCTCGACACCACCGACGAAGCCGATGTTGCCGGACTCGGACTTCAGCGCCGCTGCGGCGCCGACCAGGAACGAGCCCTGCTCCTCGGCGAACAGCAGGTTGGCGATGTTGTCGCCCTCGACACCGTCATCGACGATGGCAAAATCGGTCTCGGGGTTCGCGGCGGCAATCTTGCCGACCGACGCCGAGTAGGCGAAGCCCACGGCGATGACCGGGTTGAATCCGGCGTCGACGAGCTGCTGGAGGCGACCTTCACGGGCGGACTCTGCTTCGCCGTCCTGGGCCTCAGCGGTCTGGACGTCGAAGCCCAGCTCGCAGGCGGCCTTGTCCAGGCCCTTGGCGGCCGAGTCGTTGAACGACTGGTCGCCGCGTCCACCGACGTCGAACGCCATGCCGACCTTCTTGCTCGAGTCAACCTCGACGCAGTCGTCAGTGCTGGCCTTGTTGTCGCCAGCGGAGTCTTCGGACTTCTTTCCACAGCCCGCAAGAACGAGCATGGCCACGGCCGCGACGGCGGTGGCTTGGGTCAATCGACGCACATTTCCTCCTCGGTACGAGAGCCGGGACAACCCGGCACGTGCCGACCCTAGTGGCCGCGGGTGTCGTCTGGATCGAATTGGCAGGGGCGATACCGATTTGTAACCCGATCAGGTGACGGCGGCGGTGGCGAGCACTCGGGCGCCGATGGCGATGGCGCGCTCGTCGACCCGCAGATTGCCCTGATGCAGGTCGTAGGTGGGTCCGCCCGGGGTCCGGGTGCCCAGCCGACCCATCGATCCGGGGACGGACTCCACGTACCAGGCGAAGTCCTCGCCGCCCAGGCTCTGCGAGGTGCTGGCCACGCC
>JBBSKV010000026.1:0-11076 GCA_038255955.1 Propionibacteriales bacterium | reverse complement strand
GCCGCTCAGGGGCAGATCGTCGATCACCGCGGCACCGCGGGGGGTGGAGAGCGACGCCTGGACCACGTCGACCAGCGTGGTGGGGCTGATCCGGTTGCGGCGCGACAGCCCGCTGCCGTCCAGCAGCCGCAGGCCGGCTGTGTCGATGTCAGCTTCCTGCAGTGCAGCGACCACGCCCGCGGTCCCCTCCTCGAAGCTGCCCGGCCGATCTTTGGCGATGGCGACGTGGCGGAGCATGACCTCGGCGGCCTGGTTGTCACTGGTGCGGATGAGTGCCTCGACGATCTGCTCCACGGCGGCGCTGCGCACCGACGCCAGCGGCGCAGGCTCTTCGGGCGCGGTGGCAGGGGTGACGTCGCCGGTCACGTCGATGCCAGCAGCACGCAGCTGCCGGGCGAACCGGTCGGCCGCCGCTCTGGCCGGGTTGCGCGCCCGGATGCCGTCCTTGACACCCTGGTCGACCCACAGCGCGCTGACCGGGGTGACGATGTTGCCGGGGACGTAGCTGTCCTCCCAGCTGGGGTTGACGGCCGGACCGGCGAACAGGGAGTCGTCGAAGCCGAGCCGCACCGAGGTGCGATCCGCGTCCTTCAGCGCCTCGGCGGTCTTCTCCGCCAGTGTCTCCAGATCGGCCCGCTCGATGCGCAGGGAATCCTTGTCCCGGCTCGCCGTCAGGTACGGGTCCCCGCCACCGACGAGCACGATCTCGTCGCCGGTATCGACGACCGAGGTCGTGAACCTGGTCTGCGGGTCGATGGTCGCCAGGGCTGCGAAACCGGTGAGCAGCTTGGTGGTGGACGCCGGCGTGAACGCTTCGGCAGCGCCGGCCGTGCTGATGGGGGCCCCGGGGTCGGGAGCTGCTGCAGCAAACCCGACGTGCGGGCCGAGCAGGGAGTCGGTCAGCAGGACGTCGACCGCGGCCGCCACCGCGTCCGGGTCGACCGGCGAGGTCGTCGACGGTGGGGACGTGGCTGCGGCGGCGAGCTCGCCGACCTGCAGGCCTTGGGGGGCAACGACGTTGGCCGGGCCACAGTCGCCGTCACAGATGACACCATTCAGTCGGCCGTCCTGCCAGGCCCACCGACCACCCACCGCGACAGCAATGACGACCAGCAGCACCACCACGGACGCGAGCAGGCGAGCAGCGCTGCGACGCCATCGGTGGGGCACCCTGCTGGCCCTCTGGTCTGCCACGTGCGCCAGACTATAGACACTGACACCATTGGCTTCGCTGCCCGACTTCTCGTGCGCGGCGTCCATCCCAGCCCCTCAGGAGGCAGCCGTGATCTTCGACGTCACCGTGGAGATTCCCAAGGGCGAGCGGAACAAGTACGAGGTCGACCACGACACGCATCGCATCCGCCTCGACCGCACGCTGTTCACCTCGACCCAGTACCCGGCCGACTACGGCTTCGTCGACAACAGCCTCGGCCTGGACAGCGACCCGCTCGATGCTCTCGTGCTGCTCCCGTCACCGACCTTCCCCGGCTGCGTCATCACCTGCCGCGCCATCGGCATGTTCCGCATGACCGACGAGGCCGGCGGAGACGACAAGGTGCTGTGCGTGCCGGCCACCGATCCGCGCCAGGAGCACCTGCGCGACATTCACCACGTGCCCGAGTTCGACCGCCTCGAGATCGAGCACTTCTTCACGGTCTACAAGGACCTGGAGCCCGGCAAGTCCGTCGAGGGATCGGTCTGGACCGGGCGCGTCGAGGCCGAGGCCGAGATCGAGGCCAGCTTCGCTCGCTTCAAGGCCAACGGCGGCTACTGAGCCGCAGCATCACCGGCCGCTTTCCCGCTTGGGAAAGTATTTAGGACCAAAGTCCTGACTTTTGGTCCCGAAGGCTCTACGCTGTCCCCTGTGCTGACACGTCCTCGCCTCTTCCCCCTCGCGACTGCGGTTGTCGCTCTCGTCGCGGCCGTCCTCATGGCCTCACCCGCCTCGGCCAAGCCCGGAACGGTGGGCGCCCCGTGGGTCAAGGCATCGTCGACCACGTCGATCACGCTCGACTGGTCCCCCGCGGCCGGCGCCACTCGCTACCAGGTCTTCTACTCCACCAGCTACGACGGCGTCATGGCGTCGACGGCGGCATCACGCAAGACCTCTGGCAAGCAGACCGAGCTCAAGATCACCGGCCTCAAGCCCAGGACGATGTACTGCTTCACGGTGCGGGCGCTCGGCAATGGCACCGGCAGCCGGTCGCACCGACACTGCAAGCTCACGATGCGCACCAACAACAACTACGCGCTCGAGTCGGCCTCGGTGGCGACGTACAACGTCTGCTCGCAGGCCGGCGCATGCTCGTCGACCTACCCGTGGTCCAAGCGCGTCGGCGCGATCCAGCAGCGCATCGCCGAGGCCAAGGTGCACGTCCTCACGACGCAGGAGACCTACGGCCGCAACGACGACCTGGCGCGAGCGTTGGCGCCATCAGGATTCGCCGAGGCCGTGGGCCGCGGCTCGGAGGCGATCTACTACCGGACCAGCAAGTTCTCGGTGGCCCAGCGCACGAGCACCTCGGGAGACCCTGAACCCGACGTCGGCTCGTGGCACCTGGGCAACAGCGCCGACGCTGCGTGGGCCCATCTGACCTCGTTGCAGACCGGAACCACCTACCTGTTCGTCAGCGTGCACCTGACCAACGGCAAGGGCACGGCCGAATCGGACAAGCGGCGCGTCGAGACCGCCGAGCTGGTTCGCCAGGTGAAGAGCCAGTCGACCGTCGACACCAACCGCGTCGTCATCACGGGCGACTTCAACTCCCACCGCAACCGGGCCGACGACTCCCCGCGCAAGGAGCTGGAGCGCAACGGCTGGTTCGACACCTACGATCGCTCCGCCACGTACACCTATCCCCGGCACAACAGCTATTCGGGCTACACGTCGACGCCGACGACGTCCGAGCGCTACGGCGATCACGTCGACCACGTCTTCGTCCAGGACGGCGTGGGCTCGACGGGCTGGAAAACCGTGCACAAGTTCACGAAGATCGACGGTCGGTACCGCTACGTGACGCCGCTCGGATCGGACCATAGTCCCGTGCGCGTCACCCTCTACCTGCCCTGAGAACCCCCGTTGGACGGGCCGCGCGCTCACTCAGCGCAGCAGTGCCCGCATCGCGTCGGCGAACACGCCCACGTCGACCGTGTGATCGATCGAGCGGAGTGCGCCGAGCCCGATGCCCAGGCTCAACATGGCCGTCGCGGCGCGGTCGGCCGGAAGGCGCAGCTCGACACCCTCCTGCGCCGTGACCTCACGGATGAGGGTCTCGATGGCCTCGCGGATCTCGCGGTGGCGGGCCTTCAGCCCAGCTGCCACGTAGGGACTGTGTCGCGCGACGGCGCCGAACTCGGTCTCCAACGCGGTCCAGCGCGGCTGACCCAGGCCCTCGCGCGCCCAGTCGGCGAAGGCGTCGATGCGCGCATCGAGATCGCCTCGACCGCGGAACGCCTCGACGACACCATCGATCTGTCGCTGGTGGATGCTGTCCAGCACCGCCATGCACAGCTCTTCCTTGCCGGCGAAGTTGGAGTACACCGCACCCTTGGAGAAGCCCGCGCGCAGCGCCACCTTGTCCAGCGACGTCGCGGCGTAGCCGTCGGCGAGGAACATCTCGCGCGCCACCTCGATCAGCTTCAGGCGCGTCTGCGCCTGCCGCTGCGAGCGTGTTCCCCTCGCGCTGTCGACCGTCACCCGTGTCTCCCGTCATAGGACCTTGCCAGCATTCCAGATACCGATAGTATCTGACTGTGATCACCAAGGACATCATCATCGTCGGAACCGGCTTCTCAGGCATGGGCATGGCCATGAAGCTGCGCGAATCGGGCCGTGAGGACTTCATCATCCTCGAGAAGGCCCACGACGTCGGCGGGACCTGGCGCGACAACACCTATCCCGGCTGCGAGTGCGACATCCCGAGCCACATGTACTCCTTCTCCTACGAGCTCAACACCGAGTGGAGCAAGAGCTTCTCGGGACAGCAGGAGATCTGGGCGTACATGCGCAAGGTCGCCGACGAGCAGGGCATCCGTCCGTACATCGACTTCGGGGTCGAGGTCACCGGCGCCGTCTGGGACGAGGACCGCCAGCGCTGGACGGTCGAGACGGCGAGCGGCGAGTCCTACGACTGCCGGGTCCTGGTGGCAGGAGTCGGCGGGCTGCACATCCCCAACATCCCCGAGATCGACGGGGCCGAGACCTTCGACGGTCCCCGGTTCCACTCGGCCAGCTGGGACCACTCGATCGACCTGGCCGGCAAGAAGGTCGTCGTCATCGGCACCGGCGCCAGCGCCATCCAGTTCGTGCCGATCATCGCCGAGCAGGTCGGCCAGCTGACCGTCTTCCAGCGCACACCCCCGTGGGTGCTGCCGAAGAAGGACAAGCCAACCGCTCAGTGGCGCAAGACGCTGTTCGACAAGGTCCCGGTCGCCCAGCGCGCCTACCGCAACGCCCTGTACTGGACGCTCGAGGCCCGGGCTCTCGGCTTCAACGGACACGTCAACTTCCTGCCCATCGCCGAGCGCGTGGTGAAGAGCTACCTGAAGAAGGTCGTTCCGGACGAGGAACTGCGCGCCAAGCTCACCCCTGACTACCGGCTGGGCTGCAAGCGCGTGCTGCAGTCCAACACCTACTACCCGACCTTCTTGCGCGACAACGTCGAACTGAGCACCGACGGCGTCGCCGAGATCGTCAGCGACGGGGTCATCGACGGCAACGGCGTCAAGCACGAGGCCGACGTCATCATCTACGGAACCGGCTTCCACGTGATCGACGCCTTCGACTACCTCGACATCAAGGGCCGCGACGGCGTCGATCTGGCCGCGCAGTTCCGCGAGCACGGCGTCGAGACGTACATGGGCATGATGATCAACGGCTTCCCGAACCTGGCGTTCATGCTGGGACCCAACACGGCGCTCGGACACAACTCGGTGGTGTTCATGATCGAGCAGCAGACCAAGTTCATCGTCAAGCTGATCGAGGAGATGGACTCCCGCGGAGCCGTCGCCGCCGAGCCCACCCTCGAGGCCCAGACTGCCTTCAACACCGAGGTCCAGCGGCTCGTCGAGAAGGGCATCTGGACCCAGGGCGGTTGCACCAGCTGGTACCTGGACAGCCACGGCAAGAACCGCACGATCTGGCCCAAGTTCACCTTCCAGTACTGGTGGGAGACCCGGAAGGTCAACGCCCCCGACTTCGCCTGGTCGACCCGAGAGCGCGAGAAGGTCAGCAGCTGATGACCCGCCGCGGGCGACGACGGTTCGACCCGGACAGGTACGACATTCCGGACGGGCCGGACCAGGGCCCGTGGCGCTCCACGCGCGCGTTCATGCGCGGCCGGTTCGAGGCCGTCCCGAAGCTGCACGAGCAGTTCGGCGACGCCTTCTCGATCGACATCCTGCCCGGCCCCCGCACCATGATCGTGTTCTCGGACCCGGCCGACATCAAGGAGATCTTCGCGGCCGATCCGCGTCAGTTCCATGCCGGCGAGGGCAATGCGATCCTCAAGCCCGTCATGGGCGAGCACTCCCTGCTGTTGACCGATGACGATGCGCACCAGCGGGCTCGCAAGCTGCTGATGCCCGCCTTCACGGGCCCGGCCATGCGGGGCTACCGGCCGCTGGTCGAAGGCATCGCCAAGGTCGCGGTCGACTCGTGGCACGACGGTGAGCGCATGCTGACGCTGGAGCGCATGAACGCGATGACCCTCGACATCATCTTGCAGGTCGTGTTCGGCGTCACCGACGAGGAACACCTGGCCGAGCTGCGCCCCCGGGTCAACCGCATGGTCGACATCGGTTCCACGATGCTGCTGGCGTGGATCTATCCGCCACTGGCGCACCTGCCGCCGTGGCGTGGCTACTTCGCGAACCAGGCGGAGGTCGACCGGTTGCTGTACGCCGAGATACGTGACCGACGGACCGCCACCGACCTCGATGCCCGTGACGACGTCCTCTCGCGCCTGCTGCGGGTGGGTGCGGAGCCGGCCGAGAACGGGACCGGCGAGGCTCCCCTGACGGACGAGGAGCTGCGCGACCAGCTCGTCACCCTGCTGCTGGCCGGCCACGAGACGACGGCGTCCGCTCTCACCTGGACCCTGCACGAGCTCGGCCGTCACCCCGAGCTGCTCGCGCGCGCTGTCGCGGCCGCCGACACCGGCGACGACGCCTATCTGGAGGCGTGCCTGAAGGAGGCCATGCGGGTGCACCCGATCATCGACTTCGTGGCCCGCACCCTCAAGAGCGACCAGGTGGTCGGCGGACTGCGGCTGCCGAAGGGCGTCACGGTGACCCCGTCGATCATGTTGGCGCACAGCCGCGAGGCCAGCTGGGCCGATGCCCACCTGTTCGACCCGGAACGCTTCCTCGGTGACTCAAAGATCCCGGCCAACACCTGGATCCCGTTCGGCGGCGGGGTGCGCCGCTGCATCGGCGCCGCCTTCAGCCTCATGGAGGGGACCGTGGTGCTGCGGGAGGTGCTGCAGCGCTACGAGGTGCGCGCCGACCAGCCCGCTCCCACTCGCCTGCGCAACATCACCAACGTTCCTGGCGATCAGGCCCCCCTCCACCTCACCGCCCGCTGATTCCCCAAATTTTGCTACCCACCGCACAGTTCGCTGCGCGAAAACCGTCCATTGGGTAGCAGAACTCGGTCCCTGCAGCGGCGGCGCGCTCCGATACGGTCGATGCATGAGCCATGTCGACCCCATCTCCGTCCCTGCACAGGCCGAGGGAGTCACGGACGCCGCCCTGACTGGCCTGCGCCGCTGGAATCTCGGGCTGACCGTCCTGCACGCGGCCCAGGCGGTGGGCATCCTGCTGCTGGGAAACGGGTTCGCGATCGCCATCACCTCGACCTACCCGAGCGGACCTCCGGGCGCCGAGCCGCCGGCACCGTCGGCCCTGTTCGACGTCAGCATCGGCGTGGCGATCGCGGTGTTCCTCTTCCTGGCCGCCGCCGATCACCTGCTCACGGCCACGGCGGCTCGTGGCACCTACGAGTCCGACCTGCGCCGGGGCATCAACCGGTTCCGCTGGATCGAGTACTCGGTCAGCGCCACGCTGATGATCGTCCTGATCGGCTTCTACTTCGGCGTCACCGACATCACGGCAGTGATCGGGGTCATCGGCGCCAACGTGGCCATGATCTTCTTCGGCTGGTTGCAGGAACGGATGAATCCGCCGGGACGTGAGACCACGACGATGCTGCCGTTCTGGTTCGGCACCGTCGCAGGCGCCGCCCCCTGGGTCGCGATCGTCATCAACTTCACGGGCTCGGACGGCGCGCCCGGGTTCGTCGTGGGCATCTTCTTCTCGCTGCTGGTCTTCTTCTCCAGCTTCGCGCTCAACCAGTGGTTGCAGTACCGCGGGATCGGGCCGTGGCGCAGCTACGCCTTCGGCGAGAAGGTCTATCTCGTCCTCAGCCTGGTCGCCAAGTCGGCCCTCGCCTGGCAGATCTTCGGCGGCTCCCTCGCCGGCTGATTCCCCAATATTTGCTACCCAACTGACCGAATCCGCTGACGGAACGGTGCGTTGGGTAGCAAAATTCGGGGCTTTTGCTCCTGCTACTGGGGGCCGACGGCGGTGATGGTGACGGCGGCTTCACCCTGCTCGTCGCTGAGCGCCAGGTCGATCGTGGCGCTGATGCCCCAGTCGCGGTCGCCCTCGGGATCGGCGAAGGTCTGGCGCACGGTCCAGGTCTCGGCACCCTCGGTCACCATGAACAGATGGGGGCCGCGCGCCTCGGGACCGGTGCCGATCTCGTCGTACTCCTCGCGATAGGCCGCCATGGCGTCCATCCACGCCGTGGCATCCCAGCCGTCCGCACCGTCGAGGGCGTCGAGCTCGCTCCAGCGCCCGAAGGCCGCCAGCTCGACCCGCCGGAACAGCGCATTGCGCACCAGCACCCGGAACGCGCGCGGGTTGCCCGTCAGCGGCCGCGGCGGCGCGCCCGACTCGGCCCGCGGCCGGACGTCGGCGGGGTCGGTGCCCGGCTTGATCAGCTCTTCCCACTCATCGAGCAGGCTGGAGTCGGTCTGGCGCACGAGCTCGCCGAGCCACTCGGTGATGTCCTCGAGCTCGTCGGTGCGCGCGCTCTGCGGCACGGTGCGTCCCAAGGTCTTGTAGACGTCCGACAGGTAGCGCAGCACCAGGCCCTCGGACCGCGCCAGCTGGTAGTCCGAGACCAGCTCGCTGAAGGTCATGGCCCGCTCCCACATCTCGCGCACGACCGACTTGGGTCGCAGCTCGTGGTCGGCGACCCACGGATGTCCACCGCGATAGGTCTCGTACGCGGCCTCCAGCAGATCGCGCAACGGTTGCGGGTGCTCGACCTCCTCGAGCAGCTCCATGCGCTCGTCGTACTCGATGCCGTCCATCTTCATCTCGGCCACGGCTTCGCCGCGAGCGCGGTGGCGCTGCGCCCGGATGATCGGGCGGGGGTCGTCCAGCGTCGCCTCGATCACCGACACCACATCAAGGGTGTAGGTGGGGTCCTCGCGATCGAGCAGCTCCAAAGAAGCGACCGCGAACGGCGACAGCGGCTGGTTCAGCGCGAAGTTGGCCTGCAGGTCGACCGTCAGCCGCAAGGTGCGCCCGTCCGCATCCGGGGGGTCGATCGGCTCGACCACGTCGCCGGCGATCAGCGCCTCGATGATGGCGTCGACCTCGGCCAGCAGCCGGTCCTGCGACTCCTCGGTCTCCCCACTTTCGCGGATCAGCCGCGTGAGGGACGCGCGCGCGTCGCCGGCGCGCTGCAGCACGTCGAGCACCATCGCGTGGCTGACCCGCATGCGGGAGACCAGCGGCTCCGGCGTGCCGGTGGACAGCTTCTCGAAGGTGCCTTCGCCCCACGAGACGTAACCTTCGGGCGGCTTCTTGCGCTGGATCTTCTTGATCTTCTTGGGGTCGTCGCCCGCCTTGCGCACCAGCCGCGCGTTCTCGATCTCGTGATCGGGCGCCTCGACGACCACGTGCCCGATCGTGTCGAAGCCAGCGCGGCCCGCCCGACCGGCGATCTGCTGGAACTCGCGCACCTGCAGCTGACGCTGGCGGGTGCCGTCGTACTTGGACAGCCCGCTGAACAGCACCGTGCGGATCGGCACGTTGATCCCGACGCCCAGGGTGTCGGTGCCGCACACGACCTTGAGCAGCCCCTGCTGCGCGAGCGTCTCGACCAGGCGGCGATAGCGGGGCAGCATGCCTGCGTGGTGCACGCCGACGCCGGCGCGGACCAGCCGGGACAGCGTCTTGCCGAACGCCGAGGAGAAGCGGAAGTCACCGAGGTGGTCGGCGATGACGTCGCGCTCCTCGCGAGTGGCGATCTTGACGCTGGTCAGCGCCTGCGCCCGTTCGAGAGCGGACGCCTGAGTGAAGTGCACGACGTAGACCGGCGTCTGGCGGGTCTCGACCAGCTGTTCCAGCGTCTCGTGCACCGGTGTCGAGACGTACTCGCTGACCAACGGGACGGGCCGCTCGGTCGAGGTGACCTCGGCCGTGTCGCGGCCGGTGCGGCGCTCCAGATCGGCCACCAGTCGCGTGGTGTCGCCCAGCGTCGCCGACATCAGCAGGAACTGGGCCCGCGGCAGCTCGATCAGCGGCACCTGCCAGGCCCACCCGCGGTCGGGGTCGGCGTAGTAGTGGAACTCGTCCATCACGACCAGGCCGATGTCGGCCATCGCGCCCTCGCGCAGCGCCATGTTGGCGAGGATCTCCGCGGTAGCAGCGATGATCGGGGCGTCGGCGTTCACGGCCGCGTCGCCCGTGACCATGCCGACGTTGTCGGCACCGAATATCTCGCAGAGGTCGAAGAACTTCTCGCTGACCAGGGCCTTGATCGGCGCGGTGTAGACGCTGCACTCGCCACGCGCGAGCGCAGCCGCCATCGCCGCGGTCGCGACCAGGCTCTTGCCCGAGCCGGTGGGCGTCGACAGGACCACGTTCGAGCCGGCGACGCACTCCAAAATCGCCTCGTCCTGCGCCGGGTAGAGGGTCAGTCCTCGATCGGTGACCCAGGTGGTGACCGCCTCGTAGACGGCGTCCTCGTCGGCGGCGGCCCCTTCGGGAGGAAGCAGGTCGACGAGGCGCATCCGCTCATTGTGTCGTGCGGCGCCCCAGTAGGGTCAGCCGCATGAGAGCTGTGCAGATCACGACCCTTGACGGACCCCAGGCAGTGGAGGTCGTCGACATCCCGTCACCCGAGCCCGGTCCCGACCAGGTGCTGATCCGGGTGCGCGCCGCGGGGGTCGCCTTCCCCGAGGTCCTGCAGAGCCGTGGCCTGTACCAGCTGAAGCCCGATCTGCCGTTCACCCCGGGAGCCGAGATCGCGGGAGAGGTCATCAGCGCACCCGAGGGCTCCGGCTTCGCGCCCGGTGACCGGGTCGCGGCGCTGTGCATGCTCGGAGGTTTCGCCGAGGAGGCGCTCGCGCCCGTCGACGTGACGTTCCCGCTGCCGGACTCGATCTCCTTCGAGCAGGGCGCCTCGATCATCTTCAACTACGGCACCGCCTACTTCGCCCTGATCGAGCGCGGCGGCCTCGTGGCTGGCGAGTCGGTCCTGGTGCACGGCGCCGCGGGCGGCATCGGGACGGCCTCGATCCAGGTGGCCAAGGCGTTCGGCGCCGGCCGGGTCGTCGCCGTCACCTCGACCCCCGAGAAGGGCCAGATCGCCGTCGACGCCGGCGCCGACGAGTTCGTGCTCGCCGAAGGCTTCAAGGATGCCGTCACCGCTGTCGGGAAGGTCGACGTCGTGGTCGACCCGGTCGGCGGCGACCGGTTCACCGATTCGCTGCGCTGCCTGGGCGACGACGGACGCCTGCTCGTCATCGGCTTCACGGCTGGCGAGATCCCGACCGTCAAGGTCAACCGCCTGCTCCTCAACAACGTCGCGGTCGTGGGCGTCGGGTGGGGTGCCTACGTGCTCGGCCGTCCGGGTCACATCGGCCTGGAGTGGGCAGCGCTCGTACCGCACCTGGAGAGCGGCGCCCTGGCTCCCATCGTCGGCCCGACGTTCGGTCTGGACCAGGCTGGCCAGGCCCTGCTGACCCTCGACGAGCGCCGGGCCACCGGCAAGGTGCT
>JBBSKV010000025.1:0-11233 GCA_038255955.1 Propionibacteriales bacterium | reverse complement strand
ATGATGGCGTCGGTGTCGGCGCGGAACGCGTGAACATCTCGACGAGCCTCCGCACCGGTGATCCACTGGCTGGTGCCGTCGGGTGCGGCGCTGCGGCCGTCGAGCGTGGCGGCGTACTTCCACGTCACGAAGGGTCGACCTTCGGTGACGGCGAAGGCCCACGCAGCGTTCAACCCGGCCGTCTCCTCCGCGAGGACCCCACCCTCGACCGACATCCCGGCCGCGCGCAACGTCTCGGCTCCCCCGGCGGCGGCGTCGTGCGGATCGGTCTGCGAGAACACCACGCGGGCGACGCCCGCCCGGATCAGGGCCTGGGAGCACGGGCCCGTGCGTCCGGTGTGGTTGCAGGGCTCGAGCGTCACCACGGCCGTCGCACCTCGGGCGGCATCACCGGCCAGGCGCAGCGCGTCGACCTCGGCGTGCGCGCCGTGGCGGATCGTGGCGCCGCGGGCGATCTCCCGGCCGTCAGGCGTCAGCAGCACGCATCCCACCGTGGGGTTGGGCAGGACGTTGCCGCGCTCGCGCGCGAGCTCGAGTGCACGACGCATCGCGTCGATCGCGATGTCACTGGCCATCTGGTCCTCCGGTGTCGCTGCGCGCGCGACCCGGGGTCAGGTGACACGCGTCGCGGGTCACCTGCGTGCGCCTCTCATCCGGACTTTCACCGTCGGCACCGGAATTCCACCGGTTCAACCGGGCTCCACCGAAGTGAAACCGCGGGTCGCGGACTGTCACCGCCGGTTCGGAATTGCACCGACCCCGGAGCACGCGAGCAATTGCTCGTATGGAACGAGTCTACTCTGCGGGCCACCGCTACGGCGTGTGACCTTCGGCAAGTCCGCGCAGGGTGGCGATCATCGCATCGGGGTCGTCCGCTCCGAACACAGCCGATCCGGCCACGAAGACATCGGCTCCTGCGGCGGCGCACCGCTCGATGGTGTCGGCCGAGACGCCACCATCGACCTGCAACCAGATGTCGCCGCCGTGCCGCTCGATCATGGCGCGGGCCCGCTCGATCTTGGGCAGGCACAGATCGAGGAACTTCTGGCCGCCGAAGCCCGGCTCGACGGTCATGATCAGCACCATGTCCAGCTCGGGCAGCAGGTCCTCGTACGGCTCGATCGGTGTGGCGGGCTTGAGCGCCATCGACGCGCGGGCACCTTGCGCGCGGATCTCGCGCGCGAGCCGAACCGGCGCCGCGGCCGCCTCGACGTGAAAGGTGATGCTGTCGGCGCCCGCCTCGACGAACTGCGGGGCCCAGCGATCGGGGTCCTCGATCATCAGGTGCGCGTCGATGGGCTGTGAGGCCACCTTCGACAACGCCTCGATGACAGGTGCGCCCAGGGTGAGGTTGGGCACGAAGTGGTTGTCCATGACGTCCATGTGCAGCCAGTCGGCGCCGGCGATCCGGGCGGCCTCGACCTCGAGGTTGGCGAAGTCCGCGGACAGCATGCTCGGCGAGATCTGGATACCCACAGGTCCGACCCTATCGGGGCTCAGGTGCGACGGAGGACTGCGGCGAACATCGCGTCGGTGCCGTCGATGTGCGGCCACCACTGGCGGGTGCTCTCGACTGACACGTCGGAGCGATCACCGATGACTGCGTCGACCACACCGGTGGTCTCGCGCAGGTGGGGCGAGCAGGTGGCGTAGGTGACGACTCCCCCGGGGCGCACGAGATCCAAGGCGCGCCGCAGCAGCGCTTCCTGCAGGGGCACCAGCTGCTCGAGGTCGGCCGGGGTGCGGCGCCACCGGGACTCGGGCCGGCGCCGAAGCGCACCCAGACCCGTGCATGGGGCGTCCACCAGCACGCGGTCGAACGACCCTGGTTCCCACGGTCCCTCGCGACCGTCATGCACCGTGACCTCGACGTTGTCGAGCTTGCGCACACTCTTGCTGACCAGCGCGGCCCGGTGCGGCTGCACCTCGTTGGCCACCAGCGAGGCACCACGTTGCGCAGCGATCGCGCCCCACAGTGCAGCCTTCCCGCCCGGACCCGCACACAGATCGAGCCAGCGAACATCCGCACCATCGACCTCCGCGTCAGCTGCAGCGATGACCACCAGCTGCGAGCCTTCGTCCTGCACCCCGGCACGCGCCTCGCGCACGGCCTCGATGTCACCCGGCATTCCGGAGTCGAGGATCCGGGCGTACGGCGACAAGAGACCAGGCACACCCGGAAGATCGTCGGGATCGATCAGACCCGGGCGAGCCACCAAGGTGACCTTGGGCGGTTCGTTGTTGGCGACCAGCAGCTTGTCGATCTGGGTGGCGTGGCCGCCGAGCCCCTCGCGCAGCGCCTCGACGATCCACGTCGGGTGCGAGTGCCGAATGGCGCGCGCCTCGTCCTCGGCCATGGCGTCGGTGACGATCGCGATCCACCCGTCAAGGTCCTTCTGGCTGATCTTGCGCAGCAGCGCGTTGGCGAAGTTCACGGGTTTGTGGCCGACCTCGCGCCGCACGATGTCGACGGTCGTGGAGACGGCCGCGTGTGGCGGGACCCGCATGCTCAGCAGCTGGTGCGTGCCGAGGCGCAGGGCATCGAGCACCGGCGAATCGATCGAGCCGACACCCTTGCTCGCGACGTGATCGATGATGGCGTCGTAGGTGCCTCGTCGGCGCAGCGTGCCGTGCACCAGCTCGGTGGCGAAGGCGGCGTCGCGGCCCTCCACGTGGTGCTCGTCGAGCATGCCGGGGAGCACGAGGTTGACGTAGGCGTCGCGGTCGGCCACGGCCCGCAGCGCATGGAAGGCGATCAGACGGGCGGGATCGGTCATCCGAGGCTCATATCGGTGGCGCCGCCGAGTCCTCGGCCCCAGTCGGCTGCGGCCATGCGTTTCTTGCCCACCGCCTGCACCTCGCCGAGTACCAGATCGGTGGTGGCCGTGCCCACCCGGACCTCGCGCTTGCCGATCGACATCTCGCCGACCTGGAGCGTGGCGTCCTCGGCGATCGTGGCCGGGCCGATCTTGAGTCGATCGTCGGCCAGGACCGTCCACGCGCCGGGCGCCGGGGTGCAGCCCCGGATGTGTCGGTCGATGGCGAAGGCCGGCCGGTTCCAGTCGATCCGTCCGTCGTCCGTGGAGAGCTTGTGCGCGTACGAGATGTTGTCCTCCGGCTGCGGCGCCGGAGCGAGATCGCCGTCCTCGATGTGGTCGATGACGTCGGTCAGCAGGTGGCTTCCGAACTCAGCCAACCGGTCGAGCAGGGTCGCAGCGGTGTCGTCCTCGCGGATGCGTTCGGTGATCGAGCCCAGCACGGGCCCGGCGTCGAGCGCCTCGACCAGCGAGAAGACGGTGGCGCCGGTGATCTCGTCACCGGCCATGATGGCGCGCTGCACCGGTGCGGCACCGCGCCAGGCCGGCAGGACCGAGAAGTGCAGGTTGACCCAGCCGAACTCGGGGATGTCGAGCGCCTCGCGGCGGATCAGTGCGCCGTAGGCCACGATCGGGATGCACGCCGGCTCGATCTCACGCAGGCGGGCCAGGAAGTCGGGGTCGGACGGCGACGACGGGGTCAGCACCTCGATGCCATGGGCCTGGGCCGCCACCGAGACGGGAGACGGACGCAGGCTGCGACCGCGACCGGCAGCGGCATCGGGTCGGGTGAGGACGGCCGCGACCTCGTGCCGGCTCGCCACCAGGGCTTCGAGGCTGGGCACGGCCACCTCGGGGGTTCCGGCAAAGACGAGTCTCACCCAGCGAGTCTAGAGGGGCCCATCCCGCTCCCGGACTCCCGCCAGCGTCGCCCCTGCAGCTCCGGCGGGACAGATGATGATGCAATCCGTCCGCGTGATGGTGCGAATGCATCACTGATCGTCTCCTGCGTCGGCCGTGGGAACGCAAAGTGATGCATTTCGGCCGACTGCTGGTCGGAGTGCATCAGGATTCGTCCCGCAGGACGCGCAGCAGGGTCACAGACGGGTGGGATCGATCTGGATGCGCAGGCCGGGCAGCTTGGCGGCGCTGCGCTCGGCGGCGACCTGCTGCAGGGCCGCGGAGAGCGCGGCGCCCTCGCGGCGCGGCGTGCGCAGGATCAGACGCTCGGCGGAATCGGGATCGCGCGGGTCGATCGGCACCGGACCCAGCACCTCGGTGTGTCCGGGCCAGGCGCGCTCGGCCAGTGCTGCCAGCACTTCGGCGTCCGCCTCGACGCCCGCCAACCTGGCGGCCGGTGGCAGATGGGTCTCGGCGCGGTCGGCCAGCTCACGCTCTGCGAGCCCGACCGGGTCGGCGCGCACCAACGCCTGCAGCTGGCCGGGGTCGCCGATGACGACGGCTCGTCCGCCCGGTCCGGCCAGCGCCAGGGCGTTGAACCAGCGCCGGTGCGACTCCTCGAGGATGCGGACGTCATCGCGCGCCAGCATCAGCCACGTGTCCAGCAGCACGACCAGCGCGTATCCCCCGGCCACCGGGGGCTCCGCACCCGGCGTTGACAAACAGATGGTGCGGCCGCCGGGAGCCTCGTCGAGCACGTGGGTGCCGCCGCTGGTGACGATGGCGTGCTGGGCAAAGGCCCGGCCGAACTCCTCGGCGGTGCGCAGCTGCCCGACCGTGGGGGCTCGAAGCACCGTGCCTGCGCACTCCCGGCAGGCCCACGGGTCGGCGACCGTGCCGCACCAGCGGCACACCGGTGCAGCACCGGCGCCGGTCTGCACCAGGGAGCCCTCGCACGCGGCGCAGCGGGCGGATGCACGGCAGCGCTGGCAGGCCAGCGAGGTCCGGTAGCCGCGGCGTGGGACCTGCACCAGCACCGGACCGTCCGCCGTCCTGATCTGGTCGAACACCTCGCGCGGCAGGCGCACCGGCGCAGCGCCGTCGACACTGCCGTCGGTGAGCGTGACCCGCGGCCACCGCTCCCGACGCGTGGACTGATCGGCCACGATCTCCTCGCACCAGCCCGATGCCACGAGCGACTGCCCCTCGGGGGTGCGCGCGTATCCACCGATGAGCAGGCCGCAGCCCTCGCTGACTGCGCGCAGCAGCATGATCTCGCGAGTGTGCGGGTACGGAGCGCGTGGCTCCTCGAACAGGTCGTCGCCGTCGTCCCACAACGCCAGCAGACCGAGATCGGCCACCGGGGCGTAGGCGGCTGCTCGGGTGCCCAGCACCACCCGGACCGCGCCCCTCGAGGCGGCGAGGAAGGAGCGCCAGCGCTCGGCCGGTTCCTGGCCGGCGGTGAGCACGACGAAACCGCCATCGCCGAGCACGGTCGCGAAGACGGCGCGCCACCGCTCGACATCACGCTGGTCGGGGACGCACACGATGGCTCCTCGCCCGCTCGCCACCGTGGCGAGTACCGCCTGCGCGACGAGTACCGCCGGATCAGTGCCGGGCAGAGCGTTCCACCAGCGTCGTGGGCTCTGGCCGGCCACCAGATCCTCGACCATCTCGGGGCCGCCCTGCAGGTCCGCCCACGGCGAGGGATCAGGTCGGCCCGTGACCTTGACGAGATCGTGCTTGGCCTTTTCGGACCGGGCGTGCCGCGGCGGGATGGCCAGTCGCAGCACGTCGCCGAGGGTGCCCGCGTACCGATCGGCCACCTCGCGGGCGAGCGCCAGCACCTGAGGTGCGAGCACCGGCTCGGCTGAGACGACCTTGGCCAGAAAGGCGAGCCGACCCCCGTGCTCGGACGCCTCGACCCGTTCCGCGAGGTAGCCATCGACCAGCTGCCCGGAAAAGCGCACCTTGACCCGGCAGCCGACCACGGCCTTTTCGTCCAGATTCGCCGGGACGAGATAGTCGAAGTAGCGATCCAGGTGCGCCAGACCGGTGTCGACGGCCACCCGGGCGACCGGCAGACGCTCGGCCGCCTCAGGTGCGACCTTGGCAGGTCTGGTGCGACGGGGTGCAGGCGCCGGGATCAGCTCCAGCTGCTCATCGCTCCCGGCATCGCTCACGTCGCCGTTTCTATCAGTCGCCCCGGACGCAGAAGACCCTCACCCGTTCGGGTGAGGGTCTTCAGTGCGTGAGGCTCAGGCGTTGGCTGCGGCCTTGAGTGCGTCGACGCGGCCGAGGTCCTCCCACGGCAGGCCTTCGCGGCCGAAGTGACCGTAGGCGGCGGTCTCCGCGTAGATGGGACGCAGCAGGTCCAGATCGCGCACGATCGCGCCGGGACGCAGGTCGAAGACCTCGAGCACGGCCTCGCGGATCTTGTCGTTGGACACCGTGCCGGTGCCGAAGGTGTCGACGTAGAAGCCCACCGGGTGTGCGACGCCGATGGCGTAGGCCACCTGCACCTCGGCCTGCGTGGCCAGGCCGGCAGCGACGATGGTCTTGGCGACCCAGCGCATCGCGTACGCGGCCGACCGGTCGACCTTGCTCGGATCCTTGCCCGAGAAGGCGCCGCCGCCGTGGCGGGCGTAGCCACCGTAGGTGTCGACGATGATCTTGCGACCGGTGAGCCCGGCATCGCCCATGGGTCCACCGATGACGAACTTGCCGGTGGGGTTGATGTGCAGCTTCATGTCCGACGTGTCGATGTCGTACTGGGCCAGCACGGTGTCGATGACGTGCTTCTTCAGGTCGTCGGGCAGCTGGTGCTCCAGGTCGACACCATCTTCGTGCTGGGTGGAGATGACGATCGCCTCGACCCGCACGGGCTTGCCGTCGTCTCCGTACTCGATGGTGACCTGGGTCTTGCCGTCCGGGCGCAGGTACGGCAGCGTGCCGTCCTTGCGCACGGCGGTCAGCTGCTGGGCCAGCCGGTGCGCGATGGTGATCGGCAGCGGCATCAGCTCGGGGGTCTCGTCGCAGGCGTAGCCGAACATCAGCCCCTGGTCGCCGGCACCCTGCAGGTCGAGGGGATCGACCGAGCCGGACGCACGGTTCTCGAACGCGGCGTCGACGCCCTGGGCGATGTCGGGGCTCTGCGCGTCGAGGGTGACCTGGACGGCGCAGGACGCACCGTCGAAGCCCTTGGTCGAGGAGTCGTAGCCGATCTCCAGGACGCGCTCACGCGCGATGCGCGCGATGTCGACGTAGGCCTCGGTGGTGACCTCACCGCCCACCAGCACCAGGCCGGTGGTCACGAAGGTCTCGCACGCCACGCGGCTCTTGGGGTCCTCGGCCAGCAACGCGTCCAGGACGCTGTCGCTGATCTGGTCGGCGATCTTGTCCGGGTGTCCTTCGGTGACGGACTCGGACGTAAATAGGCGGCTCACATGTGCTCCTGGTTCCGGCCGCCTGCGGCGGCTCTCAACGGTTGAAGTCTAGCGATGGATGACGGGTCGGACCTCACGAGTCCGATCCATGGACGACCGCGTCCCAGATCGTGTGCGCCAGGTCGATCTTCGGACCCAGCGCCACCTCCTGGACCGATCCGTCGGCCGACAGGATGACGGCCTGGTTCTCGGGGCTGCCGAAGACCTGCCCGGCGCTCACGTCGTTGACGACCAACAGGTCGCAGCCCTTGCGCGCCAGCTTGGCGCGAGCGTGGTCGATGACCGATCCGGACGCATCGCCCGTCTCGGCGGCGAACCCCACGATGAAGGGTCGACGGTCCGAGGCAGGCCGGTTGCTGACCAGCTCGGCCAGGATGTCGGGATTCTCGACCAGTGAGATCTGTGGTGCCGAGCCGTCGTGCGTCTTCTTGATCTTGGCATCGGCGAACTCAGCTGGCCGGAAGTCGGCCGGCGCTGCCGCCATGACGACGGCATCGGCGTCGGCTGACGCCTTGAGCACGGCCTCACGCAGGTCCTCGGTGCTGACGACCGGCACGACCTCGACGCCAGCAGGATCCGGCAGCGACACGTTGGCGGCCACGAGGGTGACCTCGGCGCCGCGGGCCGCAGCGGCCTCGGCCAGGGCGTATCCCTGCAGACCGGACGACCGGTTGCCCAGGAAGCGCACCGGATCGAGGTACTCGCGGGTGCCACCTGCGGACACCACCACGCGCAGGCCGGCCAGATCGCCCGACTGCTCGGACGGCTCCAGCAGGCGCAGGGCGGCCTGGAAGATCTCCTCGGGGTCGGGCAGCCTGCCCTTTCCGGTGTCGGCTCCGGTCAGGCGGCCCACGGCCGGCTCGATGACGACGGCTCCCCGCTCGCGCAGGACCTCGACGTTGTGCGTGGTGGCGGCGTGCTCCCACATCTCGGTGTGCATCGCCGGGGCGAACACCACGGGGCACCGCGCCGTGAGCAACGTGGTGGTGAGCAGGTCGTCGGCGATCCCGGCAGCAGCCTTGGCCAGGAGGTTGGCCGTGGCCGGCACGACGAGCACCAGATCGGCCGCCTGGCCGATCCGCACGTGCGCCACCTCGTCCACGTGCTCGAAGACGTCGGTCTGGACGGGGTGACCCGACAGGGCTTCCCACGTAGCAGCGCCGACGAAGTTCAGCGACGAGCGCGTCGGCACGACGCGCACGCTGTGGCCCGCCTCGGTGAACAACCGCAACAGCTCGGCGGCCTTGTACGAGGCAATGCCCCCGGACACGCCCAGGACGATCTGGCTCATGCGCGCCTCCGGGTCTGGCTCAGGCCTCGGTCGTGGCCGTCGGGTCGATGTCCTCGACGGTCAGCAGATCGGCGTTGATCTCGCGCAGCGCGATCGACAGCGGCTTCTCCTGGGCGCCGGTCTCGAGCAACGGTCCGACGTACTCCAGCAGGCCCTCGCCGAGCTGGGAGTAGTAGGCGTTGATCTGGCGCGCGCGCTGGGCGCTGTAGAGCACCAGCTTGTACTTGCTGTCGGCCTTCTCGAGCAGGTCGTCGAGCGGCGGGTTGGTGATGCCTTCGGCGACAGAGCGCGTGGTGGACACAGAGAGCCTCGCAGGTTTCGTGGGAATTCGGGTGCTGCAGAACAGTTCAGGCACCGACCGGATCGCGGCCCGTACCGAACAAGTCTACCAACTCCGCACACGCGGTCTCGACGTCCGTGTTCACGATGGTCACGTCGAACTCGGACTCGGCCTCCAGCTCGACGCGAGCCGTCTGCAGCCGCCGGTCCTGCTCCTGCGACGATTCAGTCCCCCGACCGATCAACCGGCGGGTCAGCTCGTCCCAGCTGGGCGGCGCCAGGAAGCACATCAGGGCGTCGGGCATGCGCTCGCGCACCTGACGCGCACCCTGCAGGTCGATCTCGAGGAGAGCAGATCGTCCGGCGGCCAGCCGCTCCTCGACCGGGGCCCGCGGGGTGCCGTATCGCGCACGGCCATGGACCACGGCCCACTCCAGCAGGCCGTCGGTGGCCACCAGATGGTCGAACTCTGTCTCGTCGACGAAGTGGTAGTGGACCCCGTCGATCTCGCCGGGTCGCGCGGCCCGCGTGGTCGCCGACACCGAGATCCAGATGTCCGGGTGATCGCGCCGCACGCAGGCGGCC
The DNA here is from genome assembly GCA_038255955.1 of Propionibacteriales bacterium. Lineage (GTDB taxonomy): Bacteria > Actinomycetota > Actinomycetes > Propionibacteriales > Nocardioidaceae > Aeromicrobium. The sequence goes on along the minus strand of JBBSKV010000025.1, from coordinate 1,916 downwards.
ACGGTTCCCTTGCCGACTGCCGTCGGGCCGGCCAGCACGACCAGTCGGGAGCGGGCCCCCGGCTGGTCAGCCACGCTGCTTGAACTCCTCGAGCAGCGCCCTGATCTGGTTGGCGCCGAGCCCGCGGAGCCGGCGGCTGTCCGCGATGCCCACGCGGTCCATGATCTCCTTGGCCTTGACCGCTCCCACGCCCGGCATCGCCCGCAGCAGGTCGAAGACCTTGATCTTGGCGATGACCTCGTTGGCCCGCGACTCGGTGATGACTTCGTTCAGCGTGGCGCCGGAGTGCTTGAGCCGGTTCTTCACCTCAGCACGCACCCGTCGTGCGGCAGCGGCCTTGGCCAGTGCCGCCTCGCGCTGTTCAGGAGTCAGCTTCGGGAGTGCCATCGTCCTCGCCTCAATTCTCGGTACGCATTCTGGTGCTGCTACTTCAGCTGGATGTCGCACGACGTGTCGACGTCAGCCACGATCGCCTTGCGCTGCGACGTGGTGCCGTTGAACCGCTTGTACGCCTTGTTCAGGACGTCGATGTCTCTGGCGCTCAGTGCCATGCGCTTCTCCTCGTCCTTCATGTCCTGCAGGGCGAAGCCCACGTCCTTCTGCGCCGTGACGACGCCCTGGGTGGCCCGCGCCATGCTCGCCCACTGCTCGTCGATGGGGCTGGGCGCGGCCTTGCTGATCGAGGTCAGCGCCTTGGCGTAGGTGGCGTAGCCGGCATCGGACTGCTTGGCTCCAAAGCTCTCGAGGGTCGTCTGGTTGGTCTCGACGGCCACGCAGTACGGATCATCGGCACCGCACGCGGCCACCAACGCCCCGACCAGCACAGCGGTCATGGCCGCAGTCCTGACGCCCTTCGCCATCCGGGTCCTCCTCCTGGCTCCTAGCAGTGGCTAGGAGCCTACAAGTTCGGCATTGGTGCGGGCGGCTTCCGCGCGCAGTGTCGTGGCTTCAGGTCCGGCGGCCAGGATGCCCCGGGAGCTGGACGCGAGGACGTGATCGAAGTCCGACCCGAACAGGCGACGCAGGTCCTCGACGGTCCCGCCCTGGGCGCCGAGCCCGGGCACCAGCAACGGACCGTTGATGTCCAGGGGCTCGATGGCCGTGCCGATGGTCGCGCCGACCACGGCACCGAAGGACCCGATGGGCGACGCCCCGGCGTTCATCGTCCGCAGCTGGGACAGCACCGAGCCGGCCACCGTCTCGCCGGAGCTGGTCCGTGCGTGCTGGAACTCCGGGCCCTCCCGGTTCGAGGTGAGCGCCAGGACGAAGACGCCGGCGTCATTGGCGGCCGCGACCTCGAAGAACGGCTGCAGGGATCCGAAGCCGAGGAACGGGCTGACGGTGACCGCATCGGCGGCCATCGGCGCGTCCTCGTCGAGATATGCCTGCGCGTAGGCCGCGGCCGTGCTGTCGATGTCCCCGCGCTTCACGTCGAGCACCGTCAGCGTGCCGGTGTGCCGGAAGTCCTGCAGGGTACGTTCCAGCACGGCCACGCCGGCCGCGCCGAAGCGTTCGAAGAACGCCGACTGCGGCTTGACGAATCCGACCTGGCCGGCAAACGCCTCCACGCAGGTGGCGGCGAACTGCTCCAGTCCGTGGACCGAGTCCGGCAGTCCCCACTGCTCCAGCAGGCTGGCGTGCGGATCGATCCCGACGCACAGCGGCCCGTAGGCGCGGCGCGCCGCGTCGAACCGTGAGCCGAAGCTCATGCCCCGGTCTCCTGTCCCGCGCGCTCGCGGCCGGCCCGCACCAGGGTTCCCCACTCCAGCAGCGAGGTGACCCCGATGCTGCCGTCGATCATGGCCTCGATGCCCTGGACGGCGGCGGCAAGACCTTGCACCGTCGTGATGCACGGAATGCCCTCGGCGACTGCGGCGGTGCGGATCTCGTAGCCGTCCACCCGCGCGTTGGTGCCT
>JBBSKV010000024.1:0-11265 GCA_038255955.1 Propionibacteriales bacterium | reverse complement strand
CCTACAACGCCGCCAGCAACGAGCAGATGATCGCGGTCAACGAGGCGCTGGGATACCGCCTGGTGGCCTGGTCGGCCGAGCACCTGCTGGCGATCTGAGGCTCAGGGCTTTCACGTGACGGACCCGGTCACAATTTGCACGTGACGGACCCGGTCACAGTTTACGGAGCCGGACCCACTTGACGTCGTGGTCGGACCCCTTGCGCAGCACGAGGGACGCGCGGCCGGTGGTGCTGGCGATGTTCTCGCGCAGGTTCGGCCAGTTGATGGTGTCCCACAGTGTCCCGGCGCGCTCCACGGCTTCGTCGTCGGAGAACGTGCTGTAGCGGTGGAAGTACGACTTCGGGTCTGCGAACGCGGTCTTGCGCAGGGCCAGGAACCGGTCGACGTACCACCGCTTGATGTCGCGGCTGGAGGCGTCGACGTAGATGGAGAAGTCGAAGAAGTCGCGGATGGCCAGGCCAGGACTGCCGTCGGGGCGGGGCTTGGCCGATCCGAGCACGTTCAGCCCCTCGATGATCACGATGTCGGGCTGCTTGAGGGTGACGACCTCGTCGGTGCGGTCGTAGGTGAGGTGGGAGTAGATCGGGGCGGTCACGACCTCGACGCCGGACTTGACCTCCATGACGAATCGCAGCAGCGCCTTGCGGTCGTACGACTCCGGGAAGCCCTTGCGGTCCAGGATCCCGCGTCGCTCCAGCTCGGCGTTGGGGTACAGGAATCCGTCGGTGGTGACCAGCTCGACGGTCGGGTGATCGGGAGAACGGGCCAGCAGCTCCTTGAGCAGGCGGGCGATCGTGGACTTGCCGACGGCGACCGATCCGGCGATGCCGATGACGTACGGGACGCGGTGGTCCTGGCCGGTGCGCAAGAACTGCTCGGTCGCGGCGTACAGCTCGTCGGCGAGGCGAACCCGCATGCTCAGCAGCTCGGCGACCGGGAGATAGACCTCGCGGACCTCTTCGAGGTCGAGCTCGTCACCGATGCCGCGGAGTCGCTCGATCTCGGACGGGTCGAGGGGCAGGGGAGCGTCCCCAGCCAGCTGCGACCACGCGGCCCTCTCGAGCTCGACGTACGGCGACTGCTCACGCGTCATGCGTCCAGTGTCCCGTGTCGTCGTTCTCCCGCGACCCGCCGGTCCCTTCGCAAGCTCGGGCCGACTCGATCGTCTCGGGCGTGAAGGCGTGCGCCGGATGCTCGACCACGGCACTCGTGCTGCGTCGTCCGGCACACGTCTTCACGTCGCTCGACTCACTCGCCGGTACCCTAGGACGCATGTGCGGAATCGTGGGATACGTCGGAGAACGGTCGGCTCTCGACGTGGTGATGGGTGGTCTGCGCCGCCTCGAGTACCGCGGCTACGACTCCGGCGGCGTGGCGCTGGTGCACCAGACCGACGAGGGCGGAACCATCGCGTGGGCCAAGAAGGCCGGCAAGCTGGTCAACCTCGGCCGCGAGCTGGAGGAGTCGCCGCTGCCCGCCGCCACCACCGGCATCGGGCACACGCGCTGGGCCACCCATGGGGCGCCCAACGACCTCAATGCGCACCCCCACCTGGACCCCAGCGGCCGGGTGGCCGTCGTGCACAACGGGATCATCGAGAACTTCGTCACGCTCCGTGCCGAGCTCGAGATCGACGGGGTCGAGATGCTGTCCGAGACCGACACCGAGGTCGTCGCCCACCTGGTGGCGCGCGAGCTCGAGTCGACCGACGACCTGCCGGAGGCGGTGCGGCGCGTGTGCCGACGTCTGCAGGGCGCCTTCACGCTGGTCATCTCCAGTGCCGCCCACCCCGACATCGTCGTGGGGGCCCGCCGCAACTCGCCGCTGGTGGTCGGGCGCGGTGAGGGCGAGAACTTCCTCGGTTCGGACGTCGCCGCATTCATCGAGTTCACCCGCGACGCGGTCGAGCTCGGCCAGGACCAGGTGGTCGCCATCACGCGCGACGACATCGTCGTCACCGACTTCGACGGAGCACCCGCCGAGACCACCGAGTACCACGTCGACTGGGACGTCTCGGCCGCGGAAAAGGGCGGCTACGACTGGTTCATGCTCAAGGAGATCGACGAGCAGCCCCAAGCCGTCGCCGACACCCTGCTCGGACGCCACACGCCCGACGGACTGCTGCAGCTCGACGAGATGCGACTCACCGACGACGAGCTGCGCGACGTCAGCAAGATCATCATCGTGGCCTGCGGAACCGCCTCCTACGCGGGCCTGGTGGCCAAGTACGCCATCGAGCACTGGACGCGGATCCCGTGCGAGGTCGAGCTGGCCTCGGAGTTCCGGTACCGCGACCCGATCCTGGACCGCTCCACGTTGGTCGTCTCGATCAGCCAGTCCGGCGAGACCATGGACACGCTCATGGCGGTCCGGTACGCCCGTCAGCAGCGCGCGCGGGTGCTCTCGATCTGCAACACCAACGGCTCGACCATCCCGCGTGAGTCCGACGCCGTGCTCTACACGCACGCCGGTCCCGAGGTGGCCGTCGCCTCCACCAAGGGATTCCTGGCCCAGATCACCGCGTGCTACGTGCTCGCTCTGTACCTGGCCCAGGTCAAGGGCACCAAGTACGGCGACGAGATCGCCGCGATCCTCGCCGATCTCGAGCAGGTTCCAGCCGGCATCCAGCGGATGATCGACGAGGGGGACCAGGTGCGCGAGATCGCCACCGAGCTGGCCGGCTCGCGCTCGATCCTGTTCCTCGGACGGCACGTGGGGTACCCGGTCGCGCTGGAGGGTGCGCTGAAGCTCAAGGAGCTGGCCTACATCCACGCCGAGGGCTTCGCCGCCGGCGAGCTCAAGCACGGGCCCATCGCGCTGCTCGAGGAGGGTCTGCCCGTGTTCGTCATCGTGCCGCCCAAAGGCCGTGACCAGCTGCAGGAGAAGACGATCAGCAGCATCCAGGAGATCCGCGCCCGCGGAGCCCGCACGATCGTGCTGGTCGAGGACGGCGACGACGACGCCGTGGCCTTCGCCGATCACGTCATCCGACTGCCCCGGGTTCCCACGCTCATGCAACCCCTGCTGGCGACGGTGCCGCTGCAGATCTTCGCCTCCGAGTTCGCCGAGCAGCTCGGCCACGACGTCGACCAGCCGCGCAACCTGGCCAAGTCCGTGACGGTGGAGTGATGGCCATCCACGGCATCGGTGTGGACGTCGTCGACCTTGCCCGCTTCACCGAGACGCTTGAACGCACCCCCACGATGCGCAGCCGGCTGTTCACGCCGGCCGAACGGGATCTGCCGATCGAGTCGCTGGCGGGTCGGTTCGCCGCCAAGGAAGCGTTGGCCAAGGCCATGCGGGCACCGGCCGGCCTGTCGTGGCAGGACTTCGAGGTCACCAACACGGCGCGTGGCGCCCCGGAGTTCGTGCTGCACGGGGCAGCCCCGGATCGCCTCCGCGAGCTGGGCATCACCTCGGTGCACCTGTCGATCTCGCACGACACCACGGTGGCCTCGGCCTTCGTGGTGGCCGAGTGCTGACGGCCCACTCGGTCGCGCAGGTCCGCGCCGCCGAGGAGGCGCTCGCCGTCCATGCCGGGTGGGACGCGCTGATGCAGCGTGCTGCTCGCGGGCTGGCCGATGCCCTCGACGCGATCGCGCCCGGCGACCTGGTGGTCATGCTGATCGGCCCCGGCAACAACGGCGGCGACGCGCTGTTCGCCGCCACCCACCTGCTCGATCGTGGAGTGCGGGTCGATCTGTGCCTGCTCGACCCTCAGCAGGTCCACGCCGCCGGACTGGCGGCCGCAGTGGCAGCGGGCGCCACGCTCGTCGACGAGCCCACCGGCCAGCGCACCTGCATCGACGCGGTCTTCGGCATCGGCGCCCGACCCGGGTTGACCGGACGCGCGGAGCAGTGGGCTGAGTGGATCGATCGCACGGCGCCCTTCACGGTGGCCGTCGACGTCCCGTCCGGGGTGGACGTGGATGGTGGCACGTGTCCCGGCTCGGCGATCCATGCCGACGCCACGGTGACGTTCGGCACCTTCAAGCCGGCTCTGCTGCTGTCTCCAGCTGCTGCCCTGGTCGGATCCGACGTCGCGTGCGTCGACATCGGCCTCGCTCCCCATCTCGGTCCTGGGGTCGTGTCAGCGATCGAGCCGGGCGATCGAGAGCTCCTGCTCGACGCACTGGGATCGACGGACGGCCACAAGTACTCCCGCGGCGTCGTCGGGATCGCCGCCGGCTCCGAGGAGTACGCCGGCGCGGCCCACCTGTGCGTGGCCGGGGCGCAGGCAGGTCCGGCCGGACTGGTGCGTTTCACGGGCTCGGCGTCGTTGTCAGCACGGGTCGTGGACCGAGCGCCCGAGGTCGTCGCCTCCGACGGCCGGGTGCAGGCCTGGGTCGTCGGCCCGGGTGGTGGCGACGACATCGGCGACTCGGTGGGACGTGCGCTGCGGGACGAGGTGCCCGTGGTGCTGGACGCCTCGGCACTGGCTCACCTGCCCGACCGCCTGTCGCCGTCGATCCTGCTCACGCCCCACGCCGGCGAGCTCGCGCGCATGCTCGGCGTCGAACGCTCCGCGGTCGAGGCCGATCCGCTCGGTCACGCACGGTCGGCCAGCCAGCGCTGGAACGCCACCGTCCTGCTGAAGGGTCCGCGCACCCTGGTGGTGGCCCCGGACGGTCGGGTGCGGGTCAATCTGAGCGGCACCCCATGGCTGGGGACCGCCGGCGCCGGCGACGTGCTGGCGGGACTCGCCGGGTCCTTGCTGGCCGTGGGTCTGGACGCCCTCGACGCCGGTTCGCTGGCGGCCTTCCTGCACGGCGCCGCCGGTGTGGCCGCCAACCCCGCAGGTCCGATCACGGCGTCGGCGGTCGCGGCCGCGCTGCCCCGCACCATTGCGGCATTCCTGGCCGGCTCGTTGACCCAGGTGCTGCGGGAGGATTGGGCGTGACTGATCCGATGGGAAGTGGCCCCCAGGCCGAGGCGGTCATCGACCTCGATGCCTATCGCAGCAACGTCCAGGCTCTGGCCGCCTGTGCGCCGGGCTCGGCGCTGATGGCGGTGGTCAAGGCCAATGCCTACGGCCACGGTGCGCTCCCGTTGGCCCGGGCGGCCCGCGAGGCCGGCGCCGACTGGTTGGGGGTCGCCACTGTCCAGGAGGCCCTCGCGCTGCGTAGCGGCGGTGACGTCGGTCCGTTGCTGTGCTGGTTGGCCGCACCCGACGAGGACGTGGCCGCCGCGGTCGCAGCCGACATCGAGGTGACCGCCTCGTCGGTCGATCAGCTCGACCAGATCGTTGCCAACGGACCTCGACCACGCGCCCAGCTCAAGGTCGACACCGGTCTGGCGCGCAACGGCGCGCTCGGGGACGACTGGTCACGGCTGGTCGTGGCAGCGGCGGCTCACCAGAAGGCGGGTCGGATCGAGATCACGGGCGTGTGGTCCCACCTGGCCTGTGCCGACGAACCCGCCCACCCCGCCACGCACGAGCAGGAGCTGGTGTTCGCGGCCGCCGTGGCCGAGATGGAGGCCGCCGGCCTCGCCCCGGGACTGCGACACCTCGCCAACTCCGCGGCAACGCTCACCCGGCCGTCATCTCATCTGGATCTCGTGCGCGTGGGCATCGCGACCTATGGGATCAACCCGGCTCCCGGACTGACCCACGACGTCACGCTCGCGCCGGTCATGACGCTGCGCGCACGGCTGGCGTCCGTCAAGCGGGTGCCGGCAGGGACCGGAGTCTCCTACGGGCACACCTTCACCACGGACCGGGAGACGACTCTCGGCCTGCTGCCCCTCGGCTACGGCGAGGGGGTGCCGGTGACCGGATCAGGGCGACTCTCGGGCGGCTGGCGAGGTGAGCGGATCGCGCAGGTCGGCCGCGTGTGCATGGACCAGATCGTGGTCGATCTCGGCGACCGCGAGGCGCGGCGCGGCGACGTGGTGACTTTGTTCGGATCGGGTTCAGATGGCGAGCCCACCGCCGAGGACTGGGCCGTCGCGGCCGGCACCATCGCGTACGAGATCGTGACCCGTGTCGGTGGTCGGGTCGTCCGCACCTATCGTGGAGAGCGATGAATCGGACCGCTCGCATCGCTGCAACGGCCGGAGCCTTCGTGGCGACGGGCCTGGCGGCGACCGTCCTGAAGGACCGGCGCTCGACGTCGCGGCGCCTGCGCCGGGGCGAGGACGTGGAGTTCGGATCGGTGCACTCGACCCCGTTGTCGGTGACCGCGACCGATGGCGTCTCGATCAACGTCGAGATCGACGAGGCGGAGCACAAGACGCCGGTCGTCGTGTTCGTGCACGGTTGGATGTGCACGCTGGACAGCTGGCACTATCAGCGCCTCGCGATGCGCGGCGCCGTCCGCATGGTGTTCATGGATCAGCGCTCCCACGGACGTTCCGGCCGGTCCGGCATCACCGGCTCGACGCTGTCCACCTTGGCTTCCGACCTCGCGACGGTGCTGGCCGAGGTGGCGCCGCGCGGACCGGTGATCTTGGTCGGACACTCGATGGGCGGCATGTCGATCATGCAGCTGGCGATCGACGATCCGGCGCTGTTCGAGCGTCGGGTGCGCGGCGTGGTGCTGATCGGCACCACCGCGGCGGGGGCGACGGGTGACATCCCGGCCCTGCGGTACCTGGTTCCGCTGATGCGTGCGGCCAGCCCGGTGCTGCAGTGGGGTCGCGCGTTCAACAGCTACTCGCTCATCAAGCACTGGGGCCTCGGGCCGCAGGCCCACGAGCGTCACGTCGACATGACCAACGAGATGTTGCTCCGCGCGCCGGTGCACGTGCTGACCGACTTCTACGCCAACTTCGTCGGGCTCGACCTCACGGCGGCCCTGCCGACCATCTCTGCGGCGCACACCGCGGTGGTGTGCGGGACCGAGGACCAGATCACCCCCGTGAAGGCCAGCCGCCGACTGGCCAGGCGTATCGCTGGTTCGCGTCTGGTCGAGATCGAGGGTGCGGGTCACATGGTGATCTTCGAGGAGCACGAGCAGGTGACCGATGCCATCGAGGACGTGCTGGATCGGGTCCGGAAGGACATCGAATGACGGCGCTCAACGTCATCGATGCCGGGCCGGAGCACGCCGAGCAGGTCGTCGACGTCATCCACCGCTCCTTCGGAGCTCGCCAGCCGCTCGATCCGCCGTCGACGGCGATGGACGAGACGGTCGAGTCGGTGCGGGAGGTGCTCGCCGGGCCCGGCGGCCTCCTGGTCATGCGCCGCGACCAGCCCATGGGTGCGCTGCTGTTCGACGAGCGGCGCGAGGGCCTGCTCGGTCTGCGGCGTGTGTCGGTGGACCCGGATCTGCAGGACCGTGGGGTCGCATCGGCCATGGTCGGCGTCGCGGAGGACACCGCCGAGGAACGCGGCAAGGATGGCCTCTGGTTGCACGTGCGTGAAGAGCTGCCCCAGACGGTGCAGTTCTGGTCGCGACGCCTCTACCATCCGGTTGGCCAGGACGGCCCGCTGATCGAATTCGCCAAGACTCTCTGGCTCTCGCGTGAGGTGCCGACCCCGGACCTGATGAAGGACATGGCGCGCCGGGTGAGTCGGCTGCTCAGTCCCGGAGACCTGCTGGTGCTGTCCGGCGACCTCGGTGCAGGCAAGACCACCTTCACGCAGGGGCTCGGCGATGCCCTGGCCGTGCGCGGACCCATCACCTCGCCCACCTTCGTGCTCGCACGCGAGCACCCGTCGCTGGTCGACGGCCCGAACCTGGTGCACGTCGACGCGTACCGACTGGGTGATGCCGCCGAGCTCGACGACATCGACCTGGACTCGGCGGCCGAGAAGGCGATCACGGTGGTGGAGTGGGGTGACGGCATGGCCGAGCAGCTCAACGACAGCTGGCTGCACGTGCGCATCGAGGTCCGCGGCCCGCGCCCGATCGACCCGCTGGGGACCAAGCACGAGGGCGATGTGGAGCCGGAACCCGGCGAGGACCACGCGCCGCGGGTGGTCACCATCAAGCCACGCGGTCCCCGCTGGGCGGGCGTCCCGCTCCGCTCGACCGTCCTGGCCGACTCCACCGACTAACCCTCGCGAGTCACTCCGTTCCCGCTGGCGAGTCACTGCGGTCCCTTCGGGGAGTCACTGCGGGTCTGCGCGGGGGAATTGCGCGACTCGCGACGGGGACCGGAGTGACTCGCGAGGGGGACCGGAGTGACTCGCGAGGGTAGGCTCGGGGGGTGCTGCTGCTCGCGTTCGACACCGCCACCGCCGCGATCACGGCGGCCGTCCACGACGGCACCTCAGTGATCGGCGAGGCCTCCGCGAGCGGGGCGATGGCGCACGGCGAGCAGCTCGCTCCCACGATCCGTGACGCGCTGGCACAGGCCGGCGCGACGATGTCGGATCTCACCGACGTGGCCGCCGGGGTCGGCCCGGGACCGTTCACCGGCCTGCGGGTCGGCGTCGTCACGGCACTGACCCTCGGCTCCACGCTCGATCTCGTGACGCATGGGGTGTGCACGCTCGACGTGATCGCTGCCGACGTCTCGTCCGACACCGAGTTCCTCGTCGCCACCGACGCCCGGCGCAAGGAGGTCTACTGGGCCCGGTACGACGCCGATGGAACCCGACTCGACGGGCCGCACGTGCTGACCCCCGCGGATCTGGTCTTCCAGTGCCCGGGCCTCCCGGCTTTCGGCCCCGGCGCGACGCTCTACCCCGACGTGCTCGACGCCCGTGGTGACCTCTTGCCCCGCGCTGCAGCGCTCGCGGACCTCGTGGCCGCCGGTCGACACACCGACCTGCCGCTCGAGCCGCTGTACCTGCGGCGGCCGGACGCCCAACCGCGCGCTGTTCGCTGAGCCGATGATCCGTCGCGCCTCGATCGAGGACGTCACGACGCTGCTCGCCATCGAGGCCGCTTGCTTCGGGGTCGAAGCCTGGGGCGCCTCCCTGCTGGAGGCCGCGGTGGCCGACCCCCACCAGGACGTGCTGATCACGACCTCCGGAGATGCCTACGGCGTGATCAGGATCGCGGGCGACTCCGCCGACCTCGATCGCATCGCGACGATGCCCGAGGCGCGTCGTCGCGGAGTGGGTCGTGGCCTGCTCACCCAGCTCACCGACCACGCGGCGCGGCGCGGCGCACGCCGCATGCTGCTCGAGGTCGCCGTGGACAACGCCGGAGCGCTCGACCTGTACGCCCGCTTCGGGTTCACCGAGATCCACCGCCGACGCGGTTACTACCCGGGCGGGATCGATGCGGTCGTGATGCAACGGCCGCTTGCCGATTGAGCTCCGCGTGACAAGGTGGGGACATGACTGAGATGACCCCCGACGACGGTGCCGAGAAGATGGAACAGAGCGAGGTGCTCGATCAGCGCCAGCCCGAGGACACCCTCGAGGATCGTGGTGTCGACGATGTGCTCGACGAGGGGTACTCGCCGCCGGAGTCGTACCGCGGCGAAGGTTTCGGCACGACCGCCGACGAGGCTCTCGAAGGCGAGTCCTTCGACCAGCGCGTCGCTCAGGAGGTGCCCGATCCGGATCCCTACGAGCAGCAGGGTGAGCAGGTCGGCGGAGAAGTCGGACGCGAGCGCGCCGGCCGTCTGGTCGATCCGGACCAGGGCATCGGCGAGGACACCGAGTCCGATCTCGTGGGCGACGACGTCGGGATCGACGGCGCCGGCGCCAGTGCCGAGGAAGCAGCCGTCCACGTGGTCGAGGACGACTGAACCAAGCCCGCTCTGCGGGCGAGCGTTCAGTCGCGCCAGCGGAGCGTGACCGTCTTGCGGCGGAGCCGCCCGACTGGGAGGCGTCGCGAGGTCGAGTGCTCGCGTGAGTCGACGATGCTGAGGTCGCCTCGGCCTCGTTCCTCGGCCTCACGGTCGCTTCGCTCCCTGGCGAGCGGTTCGTCGCCTCGGCCTCACGGTCGTTTCGCTCCCTGTCGAGCGGGGAGGCTGGGTAGGGTGACCGGATGCGCGACTACACGTACCCAGCCACGATCCTGACCGCCAAGGCGTTGTTCAAGGCGCTGGGGATCACGTTCCAGACCTCAGGAACCGAGCACGTTCCGCGTGCGGGCGGTGCGATCCTTGCGGCCAACCACATCGGGTCCGTCGACTTCATCTTCGACGGCCTCGCCGCGCAGCCCAGCAAGCGGCTGGTGCGGTTCATGGCCAAGAAGGACGCGTTCGACCACAAGATCTCTGGTCCGTTGATGCGGTCGTACCACCACATCTCGGTCGACCGCACCAATGGTGAGCAGTCGTACCGCGATGCCGTCGACCTGGCCCGCAGTGGGGAGATCGTCGGCATCTTCCCGGAGGCCACGATCAGCCGGTCCTTTGAGATCAAGGAGCTCAAGACCGGTGCGGTGCGGATGGCCGCCGAAGCCGGCGTGCCGCTGATCCCCATGGTCACGTGGGGCACGCAGCTGCTCAAGACCAAGGACCACGACGGCGACATGACGGGCCGCGGCAAGACCATCGGTCTGCACGTAGGCGCGCCGCTGCAGGTCACCGGTGAGGACCCCGTCGCCGAGACCCAGCAGTTGCGTGAGGCGATGGCGAGCCTGCTCGATCACGCCATCGCGGAGTACCCGCTCAGCGCCGAGGGCCAGTGGTGGGCTCCGGCGCGGCACGGCGGCACCGCGCCGACGCTCGAGGAGGCGAAGCGGCTCGACGAGCAGGAGTACGCCGCGCGAGCCGCCAAGCGTGCGGCGAAGCAGGCCGACCAGGACTGAGCAGGGTTCGTTCCGGCGGTGCACACTGGAAAGAACCCAGCAGGAGGCCCACATGAAGGCAGCGATCGGATCCACCGTCGTCGCAGAAGCGCCGACCGACGAGCTCGTCAAGATCGAGGGCAACTGGTACTTCCCGCCCTCGAGCCTGACCGACGGAGTCTTCGAGAAGAGCCCCACGGAGTATCACTGCCCGTGGAAGGGCGACACGCAGTACTGGAACGTCGGCACCGGCGACGACGTGCTGCCCGATGGCGGCTGGTCCTACCCCGAGCCCATCCCGGCGTCGTTCGATCGGGTCGGGCAGGACTACAGCGGCTATGTCGCCTTCGACCGCACGGTCACGCTCTCTGAGTAGGAGGAGAAGGACTCTCGTGCTCTGATGCGTCTGCGGGCCACCGTGTCGATCCGCAGGCCCACCAGCAGCAGGGCGATCGCCGCCACGCCATCCAGCCACCAGTGGTGGCCGGTGGCGGTCACGGCGAGGACCGTGAGCGGCAGGTGCGCGAAAGCCAGCCAGCGCCACGGGCTGCGCGATGCGGCGACTGCGCCGAGGGCGACGACGGCCGCCCATCCCACGTGGATCGACGGCATCGCGGCGAACT
>JBBSKV010000023.1:0-11636 GCA_038255955.1 Propionibacteriales bacterium | reverse complement strand
GCTGTCCAGGTCGGCGGGCAGCACGATCCAGACCAGCGGGACCGATCCGACGCGGGGGAGGGTGTCGTCGAGCAGCTCTGGCGTGTCGGCCATGGTCTCGATCACGATGATGGCCGCCGCCATGGGTTCGGACCCGATGTACGAGACGTCGTCGTCCTCGTCGATCACCACATCGCGGTCGACGACGATCTCGACGCCCTCGGGCAGCGGATCGAGCAGGGCCCGCTCCTCGTCGGAGGTGCCGAGGATCCACACCAGGCCTTCGGTGATGTGCAGCAGCTCGGCGCGCTTCATGTGGCCACCCTAGTCGCGCAGAAGTCGTGGATGACCCGATCCTTGGCCAGGCCCTTGGTCTCGAACCGGGTGACGGGCCGGCCCTCGAACCGCTCGCAGGGTCCGCCGTCGAAGTCGGGGGAGTCGGCCAGCACCCTGCTGATCTGCTCGCCGTAGTGCGCCCAGTCGGTCGCCGCGCGCCAGATGCCGCCGACGGGCAGTACGCGAGCCGCCAGCTTCGCGAACTCGTCGGTGATGAGGCGACGCTTCTGGTGGCGCGTCTTGTGCCACGGGTCGGGGAACCAGATCCGCAGCTCCTGCAGCGACTCGGGCGCCAGCGCCGTGGTGAGCATCTCCGGTGCGTTCGCGACGACCAGCCGGATGTTCGTCAGGTTCTCGCGTCGGATGTGCAGCAGCGACTGCGCGACAGCTGGGATGTAGACCTCGAAGGCGAGGAAGTCGATGTCGGGGTGCTCCTGCGCAGCGTGGGCGAGAGTTTCGCCGTATCCGCTGCCGATTTCGAGGATCACGGGCGCCGAGCGACCGAACGTGGCCGGCAGGTCGAGCCGGTAGTCCGGATCGACCGACGTGCTGGGGCCATCGCGGGGCACGTCGATGACGTAGTCGTCGGCGAGCTGGTCCCAGACCTTCTGCTGGCGTTCACCGAGCCGGCCGCCGCGTCGTGAGAACGAGACGGGGGACGGTCTGTAGGGCGTTTCCACGGCGCCAGCCTATCGTCGGCCTACTGATGCGCGACACGCGGAAGTACGTCGCGCAAGGTACTACGCAATGCGTGGTACTGTCCCGTGCATGGATGCAACTCAGCTGCTCAAGGGAGTGCTCGACGTGGCGGTGCTCGCCGTCGTCGAGGACGAGGACGGGTACGGCTATGACGTCGTGCGCAGGCTCCGCGCCGCCGGCCTCGAGGAAGTCGGGGACGCCTCGGTCTACGGGACGCTGCGGCGCCTGTACGCCGCTGGCGCCCTGACGTCGTACGTTGTGCCGTCCGAGGAGGGGCCGCACCGCAAGTACTACGGCATCAATGCGCAGGGCCGGTCCGTGCTCGACCTGCAGCGCAAGGTGTGGTCGGAATTCGCCACCACCATGAACGCTCTGCTCACCAGCTCGACTCGACCGGGGGAAGCCGCATGAACACGTCAACGATCACGCCCGAGATCGCCGCCTTCGCCGAAGCCGTGCGCAAGGCCTTGGACGATCTGCCAGCAGAGGAGCGCGAAGAGCTGACCGACGGCCTCGAGGCTGATCTCGCCGAGGCGTTTGCCGAGGACCTGAAGCGCGAGCTGCCCGATCCGGTCGAGTACGCCACCGAGCTGCGCGACGCGGCCGGCCTGCCGAAGGGCGAGCCGACCAAGCGTGGAACAGGCGCGACTCTCGCCGTCGCTCTGCGCCGCATGCGCAGCGATCTGGCCGACACCGTTCGACGCAATCCGGCCCTCGAGTCGGTCGCGGACTTCTTCATCACCATTCGACCGTTGTGGTGGGTGGTCCGCGCCTGGGTGGCTGCGTGGTTGGTGGCGGGATTCTTCGGCCTGGACGCCGGGTACCTCCCGGGATCTGCCCTGACGTGGGTCGTCCTGCTCACCTTCGTGGTCGTGAGCGTCCAGTGGGGCCGTGGACGCTGGGGTGCCGGACGGCTGGTGCCGATCATCGTGCTGGGGAACGTCGCCGCGGCGCTGCTCCTGCTGCCGGTGGCCGCGATCGCTGCGAACTGGAGCACCCAGGTCAACTACTCCTACGTGGATGGCGGGCCCGGTGACCTGACCGGGGTGTACCTCGACGGCGAGCCGGTGACGAACATCTTCCCGTACAGCGCCGACGGAAAGCCGTTGACCGACGTGCAGCTGTTCACGGACACGGGCCAACCGCTGCGGGCGACGGTCGACGGCGCCGATGGGTGTCTCGACCCGGGATGCAACACCTACGGCGTCTGGATCCCGCGGGCGCTGGTCGGGGGCGACTCGGTGCGCAACGTGTACCCGATGGACATGGTTCCGGAGTCTGCGGTCGGTGGTTTCGAGCCCTTCACGGTCGACCCGAGCGTCACGGTGACGCCCCGGACGTTGCCCTTTGCGACGACGCAGAAAGTTGCGCCAACCAACAAGTGAGAACGGGATACTAATCCGGTGGTGGAGCGTTGTATAGAGTGAGTGCAACGACTCCATCACCCGGAGCCATCCCACGGAGGGAAACATGAAGAGCAGCAACCCCGTCTTCGCCCGCAGCGCCGAGTTCAACGGACGCGGCGGCGCGATGGCCAAGACCACGAGTCCCTCGCAGTGGCAGGTCGACCTGTCGCAGGACGGCTCGCCCACCCACACCGGCACCGGCACTGGCCAGATGACGATCGAGACGGTCGTCGAGAAGACCGCCATCTCGCTGGGTCTGCTGGTCACGACCGCTGCGGTCGCCTGGTTCATGATCGGCGATCTCGGCGACGTCTCCACCGGAGACGCCGCATACGGGCGCGCCATGATGTTCGCCATGGGCGGTGCCTTCATCGGCCTCGGTCTGGCCCTGGTCAACTCGTTCAAGAAGATCATCAGCCCGGCTCTGGTGCTGGCCTACGCGGCCGTTGAGGGCGTGTTCGTCGGTGCCTTCTCCAAGATCATCGCCTCGTACGTCGGTGATCCCACGATCGTCTTCCAGGCGGTGCTCGCCACCATGGTGGCCTTCGCCGGAACCCTTGCGGCCTACAAGTTCTTCAACATCCAGGTCACGGACAAGTTCCGCAAGGTCATGACGATCGCGATCTTCAGCTTCGTCGGCGTCATGCTGGTCAACTTCGTGCTCAGCATGACCGGTGTCCTGGAGTCCGGCGGCCTGCGTGGCTTCAACACCCTCGGCCTGGTCGTCTCGGCGATCGCCGTGGTGCTGGCCGTGTTCATGCTGATCATGGACTTCGACATGGTCGAGAAGGGCGTTGCGGCCGGTATCCCCGAGCGCGAGTCCTGGCGTGCAGCGTTCGGCCTGACCGTCACCCTGGTCTGGCTGTACATCGAGATCCTGCGCATCCTCGCCATCCTGCGTGGCGACTGATCACTCAGCTGCACACACGAAACGGCCGGTCCCCTCGGGGGCCGGCCGTTTCAGCGTCTGCGGCGCAGGACGGTGGCCCAGCGGCGGCCCTGGCCCTCTTCGTGAACCACCTGCGTGCCGGCGTGCTGCACGGCCTCGGCCGCGGCATCGTCCAACGACATGATGTTGCGCGGCTGGCCGGCGTAGGCGGTGGTGCGCGCCCGCTCACGTTCGCGCATCGAGGCTGCCACGGCCGGAACCAGCACCGACACCATGTTGGCGTAGCCGGTCTCTGAGGGGTGGAAGCTGTCGACGCCGAACATGACGTCGCGCTTCTCCATGAACAGCACCCCGAGCAGGCTTCCCAGCGAGACGGCACGCCCGCCGGCCTGGACCGTGGCGATGGTCTGCTTGCGGGCAAGGAGCCGGCTGAGGCTTTGCGCGATGGTGCGCAAGGGCTGCTTGATGGGCTGGATCGTGCCGAGGTCAGGACAGGTGCCGACGACGACTTCGCTGTCCAGAGCCACCAGCCGGCGGACCACGGCTCCCAGCTGGCGGGCTGACACGTGCGGCGGCACCTGGTGGGTCACGTCGTTGACGCCGACCATGATGACGGTGACATCGGGCTCGAAGTCCTCGAGCCGGTCGATCTGGCCGTCAAGATCAGCGGTCCGTGCGCCGACCACCGCCAGCGAGCGGATCTCCACCTGGACGTCGAGGACGTGGGACAGGCCGATGCCGAGCATTGCCGGCGGGGTCGCATCGGCACGCTCCATGCCGTAGCCGGCCGCGGCGCTGTCACCGAGGACGAGGCACCGGATGGCGCGGCCCGGCAGATCCTCACCGTAGATGCCATCGGCCGAGGGCGGGTCGGAGTCAGCGGGCCCGATGGTGCGGCGAGCGAGCACGGCTTCACCCACCAGGAAGGCGTAGAGGCCAGAGAGGGTGATGCCGCTGCCCAGAGCCGCGGCAGCGGCGACAGATCGGGGGCGTGGCATCCCCTCAGTCTACGGCGTGGCACTGTGACCACGTGCCTCAGACGACGCCCAACCTGCGTGACATTGGTCGTACTCCTACCGAGGACGGTGGGCAGCTCCGGTCCGAACGAGTGCTGCGAAGTGGCCTGCCGTTCGACGATGACGTGGTCCAGCACGTCGTGTGGCCGCCGGCCCTGGTGCTGGACCTGCGGTCCAGCCCGGAGATCCGTCAGCGGCCGACCCTGAGCTCGGTTCCGTCGCGAAATCTGCCGCTGCTGTCATCGCTGCGACCAGCCGCACACCACGACGGCACGCTGGTCACGCTGTACGGCGCGCTCCTGGAGTCGGCCGGCCCGATGCTGGTCGACGTCGTCCGATCGGTGGTCGACACCGACGGCCCGGTGCTCATCCACTGCGCCGCAGGCAAGGACCGCACCGGCATCTCGGTGGCGCTGCTGATGCGCCTGGCCGGCGTCGACCGGGCCACCGTGATGGCCGACTACGTGCGGACCAATGACGCGATCGAGGCGATTGATGAGCGGCTGCGCCAGCTGCCGGGCAACGAGCGGCGCTCGGAGCTTCCGCGCGAGTACTTCCACGTCGTCCCCGAGGCGATCGACGCCGTCATGGACGTCTGGGACGGCCACCGCGACGGCACGCACGGGTGGCTGCGCCAGGTCGGTGCGGAGCGGGATCTGGGAGATCGGCTGCGATCGAGCCTGTTGGCGTAACGGAACTATCTGGTAGGTTGGATTTCGGATACCGGTAGTATCCGAAACGAGAGGAAGCCCAGATGACCAGCATTCCCGGCAAGGTTGCCGTCGTCACCGGTGCGGGATCCGGCATCGGCCGGGCGCTGTCCGTCGAGCTGGCGCGCCGCGGTGCGCGAGTCGCCATCAGCGATGTCGATCCCACGGGGCTCGCGGAGACGGCGACACTCGTCACCGCCGCCGGGGGACAGGTGAAGTCCGACATCCTCGACGTCTCGCAGCGCGAGCTGGTGCTGGCCTATGCCGATGACGTCGTGGCCCACTTCGGTTCGGTGAACCTGGTGTTCAACAACGCCGGCATCGCCTTCACCGGTGACATCGAGCAGTCATCGTTCAAGGACATCGACCGGGTCATGGACGTCGACTTCGGTGGCGTCGTCAACGGCACCAAGGCCTTCTTGCCGCACGTCATCGCGTCCGGCGAGGGTCACATCATCAACATCTCCAGCGTCTTCGGCCTGTTCAGCGTGCCGACCCAGGGTGCCTACAACGCGGCAAAGTTCGCGGTCCGCGGATTCACCGAGGCGCTGCGCCAGGAGATGAGCCTGCGCAACAGGCCGGTGCAGGTCACCACGGTCCACCCCGGCGGCATCAAGACCAACATCGTCAACAACTCCACCGGAGTCGACGGCCTCGATCACGCCAAGCTGGCCAGCGACTTCAACACCAAGCTGGCGCGCACCAGCCCCGAGAAGGCCGCCCAGGTCATCCTCAAGGGCGTCGAGAAGAACAAGTCCAAGGTGCTGATCGGTGCCGACGCCGTGGTCATGGACTCGATGGTGCGAATCCTGGGCTCGAAGTACCAGCCGCTGGTCACGATGTTCAGTCGGCGCAACGGCATGTGACCAGATGCTGAACGACTGGTCCGGACAGACCTTCCCCCGGCCGCCCGGGCGCAAGCCGATCGTGGGCGACGTCGGGGCGATCCGCCCAGGATCGCCGCTGCAGAGCGTCATGCAGTCCTGCGGCGACCTCGGTCCGATCTTCGAGCTGAAGGTCTTCGACCAGAAGTTCGTGTTCGTCTCCAGCGCCGAGCTGGCCGCCGAGCTCAGTGACGAGAAGCGCTTCGAGAAGGCACTGTCGCCGGCTCTGGTCGCTCTGCGGGACTTCGCCGGATCCGGCCTGTTCACCGCCTACAACGACGAGACCGACTGGGAGCTGGCACACACCCTGCTGATGCCGGCGTTCACCAAGGCCGCCATGCAGCGCTATCACCCGATCATGCTGGAGGTCGCCCGCGAGCTGTTCGGAGCGTGGGACGGCGTGGACCGTCCGGTCGATGTGTCCGCGGACATGACTCGACTGACGCTCGAGACGATCAGTCGAACGGCGTTCAGCACCGACTTCGGCTCGTTCAGCCGCGACGAGCCGCACCCCTTCATCCCGGCGATGATCGAGGCCCTGAGGTTCGGGCAGCGCAAGGGCTCGCTGGCGACCATGCCCGGCGCTGCGATGCTGATGCGGCGCATCGAGAAGCGCAACGCGCATCACCAGGCCTACGTCGACCACCTGCTGGACGGCATCGTCGCCGACAGGCGGGCCGAATCGCCGGGCACGGGGGAGCCCGATAGGGATCTGCTTGGCATCATGCTCAACACGTTGCACCCCGAGACGGGGGCGCGACTGGACGATCTCAACATCCGTCACCAGATCCTGACGTTCCTGGTGGCGGGGCACGAGACCACCTCCGGCGCCCTGTCGTTCGCCCTGTACTACCTCTCGCGTCACCCGGTGGCGCTCGAAGCGGCGCGGGCCGAGGTCGACGAGATCCTCGGCCCAGACCGCACCACCGAGCCGACCTTCGAACAGGTGCCCAAGTTCCGATACGTGCGCAGAGTGCTCGACGAGGGACTGCGCCTGTGGCCCACGGCTCCGGCCTTCACCCGCACACCGCGCGAAGAGCTGACCCTCAGCACCGGCCACACGATGCGGCCGGGTGACTGGGCCATCGTGGTGCTGCCGATGACCCATCGCGATCCTGCCGTGTGGGGCGAGACGGCCGACGAGTTCGACCCCGAACGATTCGCGGTCGACCGCTCGCGCGGCCGTACCCCGCAGACCTACAAGCCGTTCGGCACCGGGGAGCGTTCGTGCATTGGTCGTCAGTTCGCCCTGCACGAAGCTGTCCTGGTGCTCGCGATGATGCTGCACCGGTACGACATCGGAGGCGACCCGGACTACGTCCTGCGCATCGCCGAACGGCTCACGCTGATGCCCCAGGGCTTCGAGCTGAAGCTCACGCCTCGTTGATCGGGAGCAGCGTCACCGGGTCGCCGACATGGAACGTGCCGGGGGACACGACCTCGGCCAGAACGCCCAGGTCGCCGTCGCGCAGCGCGGTGATGTCATGCAGCAGGGTCGCGTCCGCAGGTAGGTCGGACGTGGCGTGCGTGGTCATCACGCAGCGCGGCATCGGCTGGATCACTCGCAGCCGGACGTGCTCGCCGATGGCCAGCGTGCGGCCCAGCCAGTCGTCCTCGGGGTAGCCGTCGGCGTCGCCGGTGTCGATGACGAGGTTCGGCCGGCATCGGCGTTCGTCGACCTCGGCGCCGCGGCCGCTCGCCAGCGACATGAGCGACGACGTGGTCAGCAGGTGCACCGGGCCATCGTCGAAGTGCGACACGTCCCCCTCGCGGGCCAGTGCCACCGGACGACCGACGTGGCCGGTGACCAGCTGAGCAACCCGGTCGGCGTCATCGCTGCGCACGGTGGTCCCGTCGGGCATCTCGAGCACGACGTCGGTCCCGTCGTACTGCGCGCGAAGCAGCTGCAGCCCGTCCATGCGCCGAAAGCGCTGGCTGCTCTTGCCGCTGCCAAGCTTGCCGTCGTGGTCACGGATGGCGTAGAGCCGGTCGCCGACCAGCCCGCGTGCGTCGATGTCGGCCGTGGCGAGACGTTCCCCCAGGAGGGACTTGACCGGGTACCGGTAGACAGTTGCCACGCTCCCGATCGTCATGGGTAGAGGCTGCCACACGCGGGGCGGTCAGCCGGTGAATTTCACCCCAGTGGCGTGCAGCGGGCAGTAGCCGAACGGGTTGGTGGCCAGGTACTGCTGGTGGACGGCCTCGGCGTAGTAGTACTCGCCCAGCGGCAGGATCGACGTGGTGATCTGGCCGTAGCCGGCCTTCGTCATCTGCTGCTGGTACGACTCGCGGGACGCCTCGGCCTGGGCCTGCTGCTCGTCGCTCGTGGTCAGGAGGATCGAGCGGTACTGCGATCCGCGGTCATTGCCCTGGCGCATGCCCTGGGTGGGGTCGTGGTTCTCCCAGAACACCTGCAGCAACTGCTGGTAGGTGATCTGAGCGGGGTCGTGGACCACCCGGACGACCTCGGCGTGGCCGGTGCGGCCGCTGCAGACCTCGTCGTACGTGGGGTGCGGGGTGATGCCGCCCGCGTAGCCGGCCGTGGTGGACCACACGCCGGGCAGCTGCCAGAACGTCTTCTCCTCGCCCCAGAAGCAGCCCAGGCCGAACACGGCGATCTCGTGGCCCTCGGGGCCGTCGGTGATGAGCGGATTGCCGTTCACCGCGTGGGTGTCGCCCACGGAGTAGGGACGTTCGGCGCGGCCCGTCAGGGCGTTGTCGGACGTGGGGAGCTCGCTCTTGCGGCCGAACATGATGGTCATCACCTCTCCTCGGGCGAAACGGAGGTCCGCCCACACTCCTGACAACGCCGCAGTCGCGCCGCCTGTTCCATGGACCGATCCCGAGTAGCGTTCACCCCGTGAGAGAGAGATACGAGGTTCCGCCCGGGGTCGACGTCGCGACACAGTGGGCCTGGCGGCTGATCATCCTCGGCGCTGCCGGCTTCGGCATCATCTGGTTGCTGCGGTTCTTCAGCGAGATCACCGTCCCGATCGCCATCGCGATGCTCGGCACGGCACTCACGATCGGCGGGGTCGACTGGCTGCAGGACAAGGGCATCCCGCGGCTGGCCGCCACGTTCATCGTGGTGTTCTCCCTGCTCGGCACGTTCATCGGCATGCTGGCGCTGGTCGGACAGCAGTTCTCGACGCAGTTCACCGATCTGCGCGCCAACGTGGTCGAGGGCATCACCCAGGTGCAGGACTGGGCCAAGGGCAGGCCGCTGAACCTGTCGGACAGCCAGATCCAGTCCTACATCGACAGCGCGAAGGAGACCATCTCCTCCAGCGACACCGCCTCGCTGAGCACCGTCGGTGAGGTCGGCACCACGCTCACCCACGTGCTCGCCGGATTCTTCATCGCTCTGTTCGCCTCCTTCTTCTTCCTCTACGAAGGCCAGCGCATCTGGAGCTGGATCGTCGCGATCTTCCCCCGAGATGCGCGGGAGAAGATCGACAGCTCAGGACACAACGCCTGGGCCACCCTGACCCAGTTCGTGCGCGCCACGGTCCTGGTCGCGTTCGTCGACGCGCTGGGCATCGCGATCGCCGCCTGGGTCCTCGGCGTCCCGTTGTCCTTCGCGATCGGTGTGCTGGTCTTCCTCGGGGCGTTCGTGCCGATCATCGGCGCGCTGCTCTCCGGCCTGGTCGCGGTGCTGGTGGCGCTGGTGGCTCAGGGCCCGGTCGTGGCGATGTTCATGCTGATCGCCGTCGTGGTGGTGCAGCAGATCGAGTCGCACGTGCTGCAGCCGTTCCTGATGGGCCGATTCGTGTCGGTGCACCCGTTGGCGATCATCCTGGCCATCGCTGGCGGCATCGCCGTGGCCGGGATCGTCGGCGCTCTGATCGCGGTGCCGCTCGCGGCGACCCTCAACGGCGTGGTGCGCCATCTCGTCGACACGGCGCAGGAGTATCAGGACCAACCCGAGGACGACGTCGACGTGGAGCCCGAACCGGCCTGACCTGCCACTAGGTTGGACGCATGGACCTGAGTGATGTGCGCGCGGCGCGCGAGCTGCTGGCCGACGTCATCGACGTGACGCCGGTGTCCCACTCGCGCTGGCTCAGCGAGCGCACCGGCGTCCCGGTGTACCTGAAGGCCGAGAATCTGCAGCGCACCGGCTCGTTCAAGATTCGCGGCGCCTACGTGCGCATCGCCCGACTGTCCGATGCCGAGCGAGCCAATGGCGTCGTGGCGGCGAGCGCCGGCAACCACGCCCAGGGAGTTGCGCTGGCAGCCCGGCTGCTCGGCACGAAGGCCACGATCTTCATGCCCGAAGGCGCGGCGCTGCCCAAGGTCGCTGCCACGCAGGGCTACGGCGCCGACATCCGCTTTCACGGCGATGGCGTCACGGCCGCACTGGTGCCGGCGATGGCCTTCGCCGAGGAGACCGGCGCCGTGCTGATCCACCCGTTCGACCACGAGGACATCGTGGCCGGGCAGGGCACGCTGGGCCTGGAGATCCTCGAGCAGGTGCCCGACGTGCGCACCATCCTGATCCCGCTGGGGGGCGGTGGGCACACGGCCGGCGTTGCGCTGCTGAAGTCCGAGCGACCCGACATCCGGATCGTGGGCGTGCAGGCCGAGGAGGTGGCGGCCTATCCGCCATCGTTGGCCGGCGGCGCGCCGGTCGCGGCCACGATGGGTGCCACGATGGCCGACGGCATCGCCGTCGCGCAGCCCGGCTCCATCCCGTTCAAGATCGTTCAGGAGCTCGTCAACGACGTCATCACGGTCAGCGAGGAGGCCATGAGCCGCGCGCTGATCGGCATGCTCGAACGGTCCAAGCTGCTGGTCGAGCCGGCCGGCATCGCCGCCGTCGCAGCCCTGCTGGACCGGCCGGGAGAGTTCGACGGCCCCGTCGTGCCGGTGCTCTCCGGCGGCAACGTCGACCCGCTGGTGCTGCTGGACGTCATCCGGCACGGCCTGGTGGCCGGAGGCCGCTTCATGCAGCTGGCCGTCCGGATCCCCGACCGGCCCGGTGCGCTCATGGGCCTGCTGGCCGATCTGGCAAAGCTGCAGGTCAACGTCATCAACGTGAACCACGACCGGGCTGCCGAGTCGCTGTTCATCAACCAGGTCGACGTCGCCATCCAGCTCGCGACGCGTGGACCCCAGCACCGCACCGAGGTGCACCAGCGCCTCAGCGAGCAGGGTTACCAGGTGCTCTAGGAGCTCAGAACGGCTTGGCGGCCACGACCTCGACCGACAGCGTGTTGCCGTTGGGTGCTTCGTACGAGGCGGTGTCGCCGACCTTCTTGCCCTTCAGCGCGCTGCCGAGCGGGGAGGTGGGCGAGTAGATGTCGATGTCGACGCTGGAGTCCATGCTCAGCAGCTCGCGCGAGCCGAGCAGGAACTGCTCGGTGTCCTCGTCGCCCTCGAAGCGGATGGTCACGATCATGCCGGCCTCGACCAGGCCGTCGTCGGCCGGCTTCTCGCCGACCTCGGCCTTGCGCAGCATGTCCTCGAGCTGGTCGATGCGGGCCTTGGTCTTGCCCTGCTCCTCGCGGGCGGCGTGGTAGCCGCCGTTCTCCTTGAGGTCGCCCTCGTCGCGGGCGGCGGCGATCTTGGTGGTGATGTCGTGCCAGACCTCGCCCTTGAGGTGCTCCAGCTCGACCTGCAGTCGGTCGTACGCATCCTGGGTCACCCAGATGGTGCTGGACTCGATGGGCTGAGTCATGAGACGCCTCCTTGACGTGAATAACCCCGGGAGTCTG
>JBBSKV010000022.1:0-11648 GCA_038255955.1 Propionibacteriales bacterium | reverse complement strand
GTTCCAGCACGGCCACGCCGGCCGCGCCGAAGCGTTCGAAGAACGCCGACTGCGGCTTGACGAATCCGACCTGACCGGCGAACGCCTCCACGCAGGTGGCGGCGAACTGCTCCAGTCCGTGGACCGAGTCCGGCAGTCCCCACTGCTCCAGCAGGCCGGCGTGCGGATCGATCCCGACGCACAGCGGCCCGTAGGCGCGGCGCGCCGCGTCGAACCGGGAGCCAAAGCTCATGCCCCCGTCTCCTGTCCCGCGCGCTCGCGGCCGGCCCGCACGAGGGTTCCCCACTCCTGCAGCGAGGTGACCCCGATGCTGCCGTCGATCATGGCCTCGATGCCCTGGACTGCGGCGGCAAGACCCTGCACCGTGGTGATGCACGGAATACCCTCGGCGACCGCGGCGGTGCGGATCTCGTAGCCGTCCACCCGCGCGTTGGTGCCTGCCGAGATGCCGTGCGGCGTGTTGATGATCAGCTGCACGTCCTGCTCCCTGATCTTGTCGACGATGGTCGATCGGGCCTGTCCCGCGAGCGGGTTCTCGTGCAGCTTGCGGATGACCGTGGCCTTGACGCCGTTGCGCGCCAGCACCACGGCCGTGCCGCTGGTGGCGAGGATCTCGAAGCCGAGGTCGGCCAACCGCTTGATCGGGAAGACCATGTGCCGCTTGTCGCGGTTGGCCACCGACACGAAGACCTTGCCCGAGGTCGGCAGCCCGTTCTGGGCGCCGGCCTGGCTCTTGGCGAAGGCCGTGCCGAAGGTCGTGTCGAAGCCCATGACCTCACCGGTCGACCGCATCTCGGGGCCGAGCAGCGTGTCGACATAGGTGCCCTCGTAGGTGCGGAACCGGTTGAACGGCATCACGGCCTCCTTGACCGCGATCGGTGCGTCGTCGGGCAGGCGTCCACCGTCTCCGGTGGCCGGCAGCAGTCCGGCCGCACGCAGATCGGCGATCGACTCCCCCAGCATCACCCGGGCGGCCGCCTTGGCCAGCGGCGTCGCCGTGGCCTTGGAGACGAAGGGCACGGTGCGGGAGGCCCGCGGGTTCGCCTCGATGACGTAGAGGATGTCCGACGACAGCGCGAACTGGATGTTGATCAGGCCCAGCACGCCCACGCCCTTGGCGATCGCCTCGGTGGACTCCCGGATCCGGGCGATCTCCAGGTCACCCAGCGTGATCGGCGGCAAGGCGCAGGCCGAGTCGCCGGAGTGGACGCCGGCCTCCTCGATGTGCTCCATGACGCCGCCCAGGAAGAGCTCGGTGCCGTCGTAGAGCGCGTCGACGTCGATCTCGATCGCGTCGTCGAGGAACCGGTCGACCAGGACAGGTCGCTCTGGGGAGATCTCGGTGGCGCGACCGATGTAGTCGGCCAGCGTGGCCTCGTCGTACACGATCTCCATGCCGCGACCGCCGAGGACGTACGACGGTCGCACCAGCACCGGGTAGCCGATCTCGTCGGCGATCTGCTTGGCGTTCTCGAACGTGGTGGCCATGCCGTGCTTGGGGGCCGGCAGGTTCGCCTCCGCCAGCACCTGGCCGAACGCCCCGCGCTCCTCGGCCAGATCGATGGCCGAGGGCTGGGTGCCGACGATCGGCACCCCGGCGGCCTCGAGCCCGGCAGCGAGTCCGAGCGGTGTCTGGCCGCCCAGCTGCACGATGACACCGGCGATCGGACCGGCCAGCTGTTCGGCGTGCACGATCTCGAGCACGTCCTCCAGCGTGAGCGGCTCGAAGTAGAGCCGGTCGGAGGTGTCGTAGTCGGTGGAGACCGTCTCGGGATTGCAGTTCACCATGATCGTCTCGTAGCCGACCTCAGACAGCGCCATCACGGCGTGCACGCACGAGTAGTCGAACTCGATGCCCTGCCCGATGCGGTTGGGCCCGCTGCCCAGCACGATCACGGCGGGCTTCTCGCGCGGCTCGACCTCGGTCTCCTCGTCGTAGGAGGAGTAGTGGTACGGGGTCGTCGCGGCAAACTCCGCGGCGCAGGTGTCGACGGTCTTGTAGACCGGTCGCACCCCGAGCGCGTGGCGCACACCGCGCACCACGGCCTCGTTCATGTCACGCATCTCGGCGATCTGCGCGTCGCTGAACCCGTGTCGCTTGGCGCGGCGCAGGATCGAGGGATTCAGCTCGCGCGCCTCGATCAGCTCGCGCGCCACCTCGTGGATCAAGAAGAGCTGGTCGATGAACCAGGGGTCGATCCGGGTGGACTCGAAGATCTCCTCGGGCGTGGCGCCGGCACGGATCGCGTCCATGACGAGCCGGAGGCGACCGTCGTGCGGGCGGGCGATCTCGGTCAGCAGGGTTGCCTTGGGGCGGGGCTCCCCCGCCCAGCTGAAGGCCGCCTCGGGCCGCTCCAGCGAGCGCATGGCCTTGCCGAGCGCCTCGGTGAAGTTGCGCCCGATCGACATGGCCTCGCCGACCGACTTCATGTGGGTGGTCAGCGTGGAGTCGGCGGCCGGGAACTTCTCGAAGGCGAAGCGCGGCACCTTGACCACGACGTAGTCGAGCGTGGGCTCGAACGAGGCCGGGGTCTGCTGGGTGATGTCGTTCGGGATCTCGTCGAGGGTGTAGCCGATGGCCACCTTGGCCGCGATCTTCGCGATCGGGAAGCCGGTGGCCTTGGAGGCCAGCGCGCTGGACCGTGAGACCCGGGGGTTCATCTCGATGACGACGATCCGGCCGTCGACGGGGTTGACCGCGAACTGGATGTTGCAGCCGCCGGTGTCGACGCCGACCACGCGGATGACGCCGATCGAGATGTCGCGCATGCGCTGGTACTCGACGTCGGTGAGTGTCATGGCGGGCGCCACCGTGATCGAGTCGCCCGTGTGCACGCCCACCGGGTCGAAGTTCTCGATCGAGCAGACGATCACCACGTTGTCGGCGGTGTCGCGCATGACCTCGAGCTCGTACTCCTTCCACCCGATGATCGACTCCTCGAGCAGGACCTCGGTGGTCGGGCTGAGCGCCAGCCCTGAGCCGGCGATGCGGTCGAGGTCCTTGCGGTCGTAGGCCAGGCCGGATCCACTGCCGCCCATCGTGAACGACGGCCGCACGACGACCGGGTAGCCACCCAGCTCGTCCACGCCGGCCACGCACTCCTCCATGGTGTGGCAGATGACGGACTTGGCGACCTCGGCTCCCCACTCGGCGGGCAGGTCCTCGACGATGCGCTTGAAGATCTCGCGGTTCTCGCCCTTCTCGATCGCCTCGATCGACGCGCCGATCAGCTCGACGCCGTACTTGGCCAGCACGCCTGCCTTGTCCAGCTCGATGGCGGCGTTCAGCGCGGTCTGGCCACCCAGCGTGGCGAGCAGCGCGTCGGGGCGCTCCTTGGCGATCACCATCTCCACGAACTCGGGGGTGATGGGCTCGACGTACGTCGCGTCCGCGAACTCCGGGTCGGTCATGATCGTCGCCGGGTTGGAGTTGACCAGGATGACGCGCAGGCCTTCCTCGCGCAGCACGCGACAGGCCTGGGTGCCGGAGTAGTCGAACTCACAGGCCTGACCGATGACGATCGGGCCGGATCCGATGACCAGGACGGATTCGATATCAGTTCTCTTCGGCATCAGGCATCTGCTCCAGTCGTCACGGGGTGCTCGGACATCAGGTCCACGAAGCGGTCGAACAGGTACGCAGCGTCGTGCGGGCCGGCGGCCGCCTCGGGGTGGTACTGCACGCTGAACGCGGGGCGGTCGAGCAGCGCGAGGCCCTCGACGACCTGGTCGTTGAGGCAGACGTGCGTGACGCGGGCCGCGCCGAACGGCGTGTCGAAGTCCTCGCCGATCGGGGCGTCGACCGCGAAGCCGTGGTTGTGCGCGGTGATCTCGACCTTGCCGGTCGTGAGGTCCTGCACGGGCTGGTTGATGCCGCGGTGGCCGTAGACCAGCTTGTAGGTGCCGCGGCCGAGGGCCCGCCCGAACACCTGGTTGCCCAGGCAGATGCCGAAGTAGGGGATGCCGTCGGCGAGCACCGACTGCACCAGCGACACCGCGTGATCGGCCGTGGCGGGATCGCCGGGGCCGTTGGACATGAAGACCCCGTCGGGCGCCACGGCCCGGACCTCGTCGATCGTGCTCGTGGCGGGCATGACGTGCACCTCGATGCCGCGCTCGGCCATGCGGCGCGGAGTCATCCCCTTGATGCCGAGGTCGATCGCCGCCACGGTGAACCGCTTCTCGCCGACCGCCGGCACCACATAGGTCTGCGCGGTGGTGACGTCGGCCAGGAAGCTGGAGCCGGTCATCTGCGGAGCTGCGTTGACACGAGCAAGAAGGTCCTGGATGAACTGACCATCGGGTCGGCCACTCGGCCAGTCGCCGGAGGCCACTGCCGCTCGCATCGATCCGCGCTCGCGCAGGTGCCGGGTGAGGGCGCGGGTGTCGACCCCCGAGATGCCGACGACACCCTGGGCCTCCAGCGCCTCGTCGAGACTGGCGTTGGCCCGCCAGCTGGAGTGCACGCGGGCGGGGTCCCGCACCACGTAGCCGTCGACCCAGATGCGGCTGGACTCGAAGTCCTCGTCGTTGACGCCGGTGTTGCCGATGTGCGGCGCCGTCATCGCGACGATCTGGCCCCGGTACGACGGGTCGGACAAGGTCTCCTGATATCCGGTCATGCCGGTGGAGAAGACGATCTCGGCGATCGTCTCGCCGGTGGCTCCGTAGGAGTCACCGTGAAAGACGCGGCCGTCCTCGAGGACGAGGATCGCTGGCTGACTCATGCGTGGACCTCCTGGACCAGCTCGCCGTCGAGGACGGTGGGACGGCCGTGCAGCACGGTGGCTACCACGCGGCCCGGCAGCTCGCGTCCGGCGTACGGGGTGTTGCGTGACAACGAGACGGTGTCCGTCGGCTTCACGATCCGACTGGCAGCGGGGTCGTAGAGCACCAGATGGGCCGGTTCACCCACGGCGACGGGTCGGCCGTGGTCCGTGACGCGCCCGATCTGGGCCGGGATGGCCGACATCGCCTCGGCGACGCGGTCCCAGCCGATCAGGCCGGTGTCGACCATGGTCTGCTGCACCACCGACAGGGCGGTCTCCAACCCGATCATGCCGAAGGCGGCGGCTGACCACTCGCACTCCTTGTCCTCCATGGGGTGCGGCGCGTGGTCGGTGGCGACGATGTCGATGGTGCCGTCGGCCAGGCCCTCGCGCACCGCTGCGACGTCGTCGTCGGAGCGCAGCGGCGGGTTGACCTTGAAGATCGGGTCGTAGCTGCGCACCAGGTCGTGGGTCAGCAGCAGGTGGTGCGGGGTGACCTCGGCGGTGACGTCGATGCCCCGGCTCTTGGCCCAGCGCACGATCTCGACCGATCCTCGGGTCGACAGGTGGCACACGTGCAGGCGCGACCCGACGTGCTCGGCGAGCAGCACGTCGCGCGCGATGATCGCCTCCTCGGCGACGGCCGGCCAGCCGATCAGGCCGAGCTCGCCGGACAGGGCGCTCTCGTTCATCTGCGCGCCCTCGGTGAGCCGAGGCTCCTGGGCGTGCTGCGCGATGACCCCGTCGAAGGCCTTGACGTACTCCAGCGCGCGCCGCATCAGCACCGCGTCGTGCACGCACTTTCCGTCGTCGGAGAACACTCGGACGCCGGCTGCCGAGTCGGCCATCGCGCCGAGCTCGGCGAGCCGCTCGCCGGCCAGCCCGACCGTGACGGCACCGATGGGTTGCACGTCGCAGTAGCCGCCCTCGCGGCCGAGACGCCAGACCTGCTCGACCACGCCGGCCGTGTCGGCGACGGGGTCGGTGTTGGCCATGGCGTGCACGCAGGTGAATCCGCCCCGGGCGGCCGCCTGCGAGCCGGTGAGCACCGTCTCGGCGTCTTCACGTCCGGGTTCGCGCAGGTGGGTGTGCAGATCGACCAGGCCGGGCAGCGCGATCAGCCCGGCCCCGTCAATCTCGGTCCCGTCAGCGGTGAGATCGACGCCGATCTGGGCGATCATTCCGCCGCTGATCGCGATGTCGGTGGGATCGGCGCCGAGGATCGAGACCCGGCGGATGATCAGGTCGTTCATGCGGTTCCTTCTGATGGATCTGGGGTGTCGTCAGCAGGTGCTCCGCCGACCAGGAGGTACAGGACGGCCATGCGCACCGCGACGCCGTTGGTGACCTGCTCGACGATGACCGACCGGACGTGATCGGCGACGTCGGCAGTGATCTCCATGCCGCGGTTCATCGGGCCGGGATGCATCACGATGGCGTGATCGGGCAGTCGCTTCATCCGCGCCGAGTCCAGCCCGTAGCGCCGGCTGTACTCCCGGGCGCTGGGGAAGTACGAGGCATTCATGCGTTCGGCCTGCACGCGCAGCATCATGACGGCGTCGGCCTTCTCCAGCGACGCATCCAGGTCGTACGATGTCTCGACCGGCCAGCTCTCGACACCCACCGGCAGCAGGGTCGGCGGCGCGACCAGCGTGACGTTCGCGCCCAGCGTGTGCAGCAGCAGCGCATTGGACCGCGCCACCCGACTGTGCAGGACGTCGCCCACGATCGTGACGTTCTTGCCCTCCAGACCGTCCTCGCCGTCGGCAGCCAGGTGCCTGCGCATCGTGAACGCGTCGAGCAGCGCCTGGGTGGGGTGCTCGTGGGTGCCGTCGCCGGCGTTGATGACCGCACCGTTGGTCCACTGCATGTGCGCAAGGCGATGCGGCGCACCGGAGTGCTGGTGGCGCACGATGACCGCGTCGGCCCCCATCGCCTGCAGGGTCAGGGCCGTGTCCTTGAGGCTCTCGCCCTTCGAGACGCTCGATCCCTTGGCCGAGAAGTTGATGACGTCGGCGCTCAGCCGCTTGGCGGCAGCCTCGAACGAGATGCGGGTGCGGGTGGAGTCCTCGAAGAACAGGTTGACGACGGTGCGACCGCGCAGGGTGGGCAGCTTCTTGATCGGCCGGCTCGCCACCCCGAGCAGCTCTTCGGCGGTGTCGAGGATGCGGACGGCGTCGGCCCGGTCGAGGTCACCGGCGCTCAGCAGGTGCTTGATCATGCGCCGCTCCCCTGCACGATGGACACGTCGTCGCGCCCGTCGGTCTCGGTCAGCGCGACCTTGACGCTCTCGGCCAGGGAGGTCGGCAGGTTCTTGCCCACGAAGTCGGCCCGGATCGGCAGCTCGCGGTGGCCGCGGTCGATCAGCACGGCCAGCTGCACCGCCTGGGGTCGACCGATGTCTGCCAGCGCGTCGAGCGCCGCGCGGATGGTGCGCCCCGAGAACAGGACGTCATCGACCAGGACCACGACCTTGCCGTCGACGTCGTCGGGGATGTCGGTGTGCTCCAGGGCGCGGGCCGGCTTCAGCCGCAGGTCGTCGCGGTACATGGTGGTGTCGAGCGCGCCGGCGGTGATGGTGCGGCCCTCGACCTCGGACATGCGTTCGGCGATGCGCCGTGCGAGGTCGACGCCGCGGGTCGGGATGCCGAGGATCACCAGACCGTCGGCGTCGCGGTTGCGTTCGAGGATCTCGTGGGTGATGCGGGTCAACGCACGTGAGATGTCCTGTTCGTCCAGGACAGTACGTGCGGGCGCAGCACTCGGATCAGCACCTGCGTGCGTCGTCACGAGTGACCTCCTTCTCCGCCTCACGGGACGGCCGTTAAAGGATGTCGATCGGCACCCACTCTAGCAGCGCCCGGAGGGTCGCCGACTCACGGCTCACGGTGCTCAGATACGCCGAACGCCACTCCCCAGGAGATGGAAGTGGCGTTCGGGTGAGGCGGCTCGGCTACGACTACGCGGCTCGGCTGTCGCCGAGCGCTGGTGCGGAGGCCTCGCGAAGCAGAGACTGCTCGGGCAGCCTCCGCGCAGAACGACTGAGGTAGGTGGGCAGGACCTGCTTGACGAAGACCGGCAGGCACTCAATGACGTAGCGGCGGAACAGTCGTCGCGGCTCCTGCAGCAGACGGTAGAGCCACTCGGTCTTGGTGGCCCGCACCCAGACCGGCGCCATCTGGGCGGTGCCGGTGATCATGTTGATCGACCCTCCGACGTTGACGATGACACCGCGGTAGCCACACCGACGTATGGCCTCGCCGATGCGATCCCCGAACGGAGGCGTGACGGCGATCAGCAGCAGCTCGACGTCGTCCGCGACCAGACGGGCGGCGATGCGCCGCGGGTCCCAGTCGTCGCGGTGTCCGTGGTCGCGGAACTCGACCAGCATGCCGGTGTTGTGCAGCATGCCGCGAAAGTTCGCACCGACCTGGCGATCAGCTCCCAAGATCGCGACCTTGATGCCGTGGAAGCGCCGGCTGCTCACCATGCGCTCGACCAGCTCTGAGCCGGTGACGCGCGCCGGTGAGATGCCGCGTGAGCGCATCAGCGTCACGATCGGCCAGCCGTCGGCGGTGATGTAGTCGGCTGACTCGATGGTCTCGGCGAACACCGGATCCTGATCGGCCAGAGCCAGGTGGTGCAGGTTGACGGTCTGGATGCGCTTCGGCTGCGCGTCGTACAGCGCAGCGTCGAGCTCAGCATTCGTCAGGAGGCACTTGTGAGCCATCCTGTCGAGGAATGCGTCGGTGATCATGATCGGTCCCCTGGCAGATGTCGCGTCTGGTGTGCAGACGTCACCTGGGGAGAGGCCGGCGCCGGCCGATCATGACGCCGATCGCGTCAGCGAGCGAGCGAGGGCTTCAGCTCGACCAGGCGGCCGAGCAGGCCTGCGACGAACTTCGGCGACTCGTCGGTCGACAGCTCTGCGGCCAGGTCGACGGCCTCGCTGACGGCGACGGCATCCGGGACGTCGTCGCGGTAGAGGATCTCGAAGGCGCCGATGCGCAGCAGGTTGCGATCGACGCCGGGCATGCGATCCAGCGTCCAGCCCACTGCGTGCTCGGCGATCAGCTCGTCGAGCCGCTCGTGGTGGGCCACCACGCCCTCGACCAGCGCTGCGGCGTAGTCGTTGGCGGGGTACTCGTGGCCGGCGGATCGACGCTCGGGCAGCGAACCACCTGGCGGCAGATCCTGCAGCTCGGACTCGAACAGGACGTCCAGAGCGCGCTTGCGGGACTTGGTGCGGGCGGACATCAGCCCTGTACTCGGCCCTGGTAGCTGGCGTCGCGGGTGTCGACCTTGATCTTCTCGCCGTTGACGATGAACAGCGGGACCTGGATCTCCTTGCCCGTCTCGAGCTTGGCCGGCTTGGTGCCGCCGCTGGAGCGGTCGCCCTGCAGTCCGGGCTCGGTGTACTCGACGAGCAGCTCGACGGTGGGCGGCAGCTCGACGTAGAGCACGCGGCCCTCGTTGGTCGCGACGACCGCTTCCTGGTTCTCCAGCAGGAAGCCCACGGCCTCGCCCATGATGGCCGGCGAGACCTCGGTCTGCTCGAAGGTGGCGGTGTCCATGAACACGTAGCTGGTGCCGTCGTTGTACAGGTACTGCATCGTGCGCTTGTCGACCGTGGCCGTCTCGACCTTCATGCCGGCATTGAACGTCCTGTCGACGACCTTGCCGGACTCGACGTTCTTCAGCTTGGTGCGGACGAAAGCAGGGCCCTTGCCTGGCTTGACGTGCTGGAAATCGGTCACAGCCCACAGCTGCTTCTCGATGACCAGCACCATGCCGTTCTTCAGGTCGTTCGTGGTAGCCATCAGGCAATCTCCAGGAGTTCGGTGGTCAGGTCGGTGAGGATCTCGGGCTGGCCCGGACCGCTCGTCACGACGAGGGTGTCTTCGATGCGCACTCCCCCACGTCCAGGGACGTAGATGCCTGGCTCGACCGTGAGGGCGGTGCGAGGGACGAGTCTACCGGCGTGCGCGGCTGCGATGAACGGGTCCTCGTGGATCTGCAGCCCGACACCGTGACCCAGGCCCGTGGTGAACCGGTCCAGCCAGCCCGCAGCGTCCAGTGCGGAGCGGGAGGCGTGGTCGATGTCGGCGAGCGCAGCGCCCTCGACGCAGGCGCTGACGCCCGCGCGCTGCGACTCCCGGACCGCGGCGTGGATCTCGCGCTGCCAGCTGTCGGCAGTGCCCAGGACCACGGTGCGGGTGCAGTCGGCGTGATAGCCGTCGACGCGCGCGCCGAAGTCGATCTTGAGCAGCTCACCGGTGCCGACGACCCGATCCGTGGGCTGGTGGTGCGGGATGGCGGAGTTCTCGCCGGCCGCCACGATGGTCGAGAACCCGATGGCCTCGGCACCCGTGTCGAGCATCCGGAACTCCAGCCGCCGGGCGATGTCACGCTCGCTCGTGCCGACGAGAGGCTGCTCGTACAACCACGCGAGGGCATCGGTCGACACCTTGCACGCCTGACGCAGCGCGTCGATCTCGACCTCGTCCTTGACCTCACGCAGGCGTTCGACCACGGCGTCGCCCGACACCACCGTGGCTTTGACCGCCTCGACGAGCCGGAGATGCTGGTCGACGCTGAGCGTGTGCGTCTCAGCGCCCCACGTGGTGCCCTCGTCGATGCGCGCCGCCATGCCACCGAGCAGATCGCGCCCGACGACCACCTCGAGGTCGGGGGTCTCAGCTGCAGCCTGGTCGCGGTACCGGCCATCGGTGAACAGCACGGCCTCACCCTCGACCGGGACCAGCAGTGCAGCGTTGGAGCCGGTGAACCCGCTGAGGTACCGCACGTTGACCAACGTGGTGACGAAGATTCCGTCCAGCCCTCGCTCGGTCAGCTCGGCGGCGAGTCGCTTCCGGCGCTGCTGACTCATGCGGTGACGGCCCGGAAGCTGTCGTGCAGGACCGACTCGTCGGGACCCGCCAGGATCGCCGGGCTCGCCAGATCGTCGAGCACCACGAAGCGCAGCTCGTTGCCGCGCGCCTTCTTGTCCAGTCGCATCGTGGCCAGCACGTCCTCCCACGACGCTCCCGCGTACGTGATGGGCAGCCCTGCCGCGGCCAGCACCGTGCGGTGCCGCTCCAGCAGCTCGGCATCGATTCGTCCGGTCCGGTGGGCGAGCTCGGCCACGAACACCATCCCGATCGAGATGGCCTCGCCGTGTCTGATTGGCGCCGAGTCCGCGCCGTGCCGAATCTCGTGGAGTGAGAGCTTCTCGATCGCGTGACCCAGGGTGTGGCCGTAGTTGACCGCCTCGCGGCCGATGCGTGGGCTCGAGCTTCCGCTGGTCTCGCGCAGGTCTCCGCTGACGGCGGCGGCCTTGACCTCGATGCCGCGTTCGATGAGCTCGGCCAGCACGGGCGACGCGGGGTCGAGGGCTGCGGCCGGATCCTGGCTGAACAGGTCGAGGATCACCGGATCGGCGATGAACCCGCACTTGAGCGCCTCGGCCATGCCGCTGCGCAGCTCGGCCTCGGGCAGGCCCGCGAGGATGTCGAGGTCGCACAGCACGCCGGCCGGTTCGTGGAAGGCGCCCACCAGGTTCTTGCCGTGGTCGGTGTTGATGCCGGTCTTGCCGCCGACCGCCGCATCGACCATGCCCAGCACGCTGGTGGGCAGGTTGACGAACCGCACGCCGCGCAACCAGCTGGCTGCCACGAAGCCGGCCAGGTCGGTGGTGGCTCCGCCGCCGAGCCCGATCACGACGTCCGAGCGGGTGAAGCCGCTCTCGCCGAGGACGTGCCAGCACCGGGTCAGCACGTCGGCGGTCTTGGCCGCCTCGCTGTCCGGAACCTCGATCAGCTGGACCTGCAGATCATCCGCGACCAACGACGCGCGCAGATCGTCAGCGCGGTCGGCCAT
>JBBSKV010000021.1:0-11664 GCA_038255955.1 Propionibacteriales bacterium | reverse complement strand
CTTACGGGGGACGCGCACTCCCTGTACGGCGCTGCGGTCGCGCGGATGATCCTCGGCTTCATCGTGTGGAGCCAGCTGGCCGTCAACTGGTCCGATCGTCGGTACACCTGGGGCGACGGTGCGCGATGGGCTTCGGGCGTGCAGGACGCACGAGGCTGGCCACGCTTCCTCGACCTGTTCGACCAGCTGTCCGGGCGGGCGTTCGACAGCGTCTACGTGCTGACCATCGTGGCCGGGTTCCTGCTCATGCTCGGTTTTCGCACACGGGTCAGTGTGATCGCGACCCTGCTGCTGTGGGTCTCGCTGTACGTCACCAATCCGTTCGTGGGGTCGGGCGGTGACGCAGTTCTGCGCACGGTCCTGCTGTACCTGTGCTTCACCGACTCTGGACGCATGTGGTCCCTCGACGCTCACCGCCGTGGGCGCCAGACGGGGAGAGACAGACCCGTGGTGCCGACCTGGCTGTCGACTGCGATCCACAACCTGGCGCTGATCCTGATCATCCACCAGGTCGTGATGGTCTACGTCGGTTCGGCGTTGTGGAAGCTGCAGGGGGCGCGCTGGCTGGACGGCACGGCGATCTACTACCCGCTGCAGACCGACGCCTACTCGCCGTGGGGTGACCTGCTGCAGCCTCTGCTCACCTGGGCCCCGTTCATCCTGGGCGGGTCGTACGCGGCGCTGCTCGTCCAGCTGCTCTTCCCGGTGCTCCTGCTGCGCAGGTCCTCCCGCTCGGTGGCGCTGATCGTCATCACCGGGATGCACCTGGCCATCGGACTGCTGATGGGGCTCCTGTACTTCTCGCTGGTGATGATCGCCGCCGACATGATCCTGGTCAGCGACGCGTCCTGGCGATCGGTGCTGGCGCGGCTGCGAGCGCCCACCAGGATCGGCGGAAGGGTCAGGGACGGGACGTTGCGTCGAGCTCGCGATCTCGCGCGCCGCTGAGCACCATCGCGACGACCGGCACCGTCAGCACGGCAGCGGCTGCGTTGAGGGTGCCGAAGCCGCTCAACGCCACGACTCCACCCGCGAGCAGGCCCCCGGCGGCGCCGGCGAGATTCATCGTCAGGTCCGAGAAGCCCTGGACCACGAGCCGGTCCTCGACCGCCAGGGAGGCCGACAGCATCGCGGCCCCCGCGATGACCGAGGCCGACCAGCCGATGCCGAGCAGCGTCAGGCCGAGCGTGATGCGCACCTCGGAGTCACCTGAGGTGCCGGCGATGGCCACCGCCGCCACGAGGATCAGCTGACCTGCCACGATGACGCGGTCGGCGCTCCACCGGTCGCTGGCCCACCCCATGACAGGGGAGAGGGCGTACATGCCCGCGATGTGCAGGCTGATCGTCAGGCCGATGATCTTCAGCGCGGCACCGTGGTCCTCCATGTGGACCGGCGTGAGGGCCATGACGCTGACCATCACGGCGTGCGACGAGGAGATTGTCAGGACAGCGATCAGCGTGCGGCCGTGCAGGACGGGAAAAGCGGCACGGACACCGCGGTGTGGCGCGATGGCGTCTCCGGCTCGCACGAGCGGGTCGGGACGCAGGAACGCGAACGTCACCAGGGCGGCAATGGCGAAGGCCGCGGCCGAGAACATCATTGGGCCAGAGAGATCGGGGAGGCTGACCTGGCGGGCGACCCAGGCGCCCGGGCCCGTGAGATTCGGACCAGCCACGGCGCCGACGGTCGTCGACCACACGACGACGGACAGGGTGCGGCCGATCTGGGCGGGCTCGGCGCGGTCGACCGCAGCGAATCGAGACTGCAGGTTGGCAGCGGTGCTGGCACCGAACAGCAGCAGGCCGAGCAGCACGAGCGGCAACCACCGGGTCTGGGCGCCGAGGACGGTCAGCGTGGCCCCGGCGGCACCGCTGGCCCAGCCGACGGTCAGCGCCGGGCGGCGACCGAACCGAGAGGCCAGCGTCGTCAGCGGCACCGCGAACGCGGCCGCCCCGAGGGTGAGCATCACCACGGCCATGCCCGCCCAGCCCGATGATCCGCTGACGTCCTTGACCAGCAGGGCGCCGACCGAGATCCCGGCGCCGTTGCCGATGCCTCCCACGACCTGCACCGACGTGAGCACCCTGACGATGCGGCGTTGCACCGCCGCATCTGACGTCTCGACCGTGCTCACCGGGCCACCCTAGTTGTGCCGGGGTGTCGTGGGTCCGCCTCGGTCGCTGGCCTCTCACCCGCCACCACCGCTGCCTCCGTCACCGCTTCGGCTCGTGGGCACGAACCCCCGTGACCACTGATGTCGCGGAACAGCGACGAAGACGCCCCGGCTCACTGGCGCTCTCTGGCCCCGCTCCGGTGCTGCGGGCGTTGCTGATGTAACTTCCTCGGCCTGCTCTCGTTCTCCCACCCACAGCCAAGAACGTTGGACCACGGTCGGAGGGCGACGAAGTGAGCAAAAGGCTAGGCACGCTATGTGCGGCAACATTTCTCAGCGCAGCAGTACTGTCGGTCTCCGTTTCACCAGCGTCGGCTGCTGAGAAGGATCCGCTGGTAGATGTGCCGCCCGTGGTGACCAAGCTGACCGAGCCGCTCTCCGCAGCAGCTCCCTCACCGACCAAGTCCGCCGTGACCGCGCCCCCGGCCAAGTCGCCGAGCGGCACGTCTCCGGGCAACACGACCGCTCCGCCGGCGGCTCCGGATCACGGGTCCACCAAGGGCGTCGAGGTCAAGCTGGGTGATCAGGCTGTTGCCGGCGTCGGCCACGACGACGCAACGATCAACGACGACGACAGCACCAGTGCGGATTCACAGCTGCTCACTCTCGGCGGCAACGAGGTGCTGGGCGCCCATGCTGACTCCGACGGTGAGAATCACAGCTCCTTCAATCCTCTCGCACCCATCACGGCGCCGGTGTGCGACGGTTCAGCTGGTGGTGCATGTCTGGACGTCCTCTACGCTGACGCCGACGCGTCCGACGACGGCTCGAGGTCTCGTTCCGACAGCCGCAGTGGGGTGGCGAAGGTCTGCTTGGGCGGCACCAGCACCGAGCCGGCCTCAGCGTGTGACGGACCTCTTGCTGCCGGTGCAGCGAACTCAGAAGGTCAGGCCGATCGCGACCAGTCGACCGGACGGACGACGGCCAGCTCGATGTTCGAGCTGGCGACCCTGTGCCTCGCTGGCGATCCCGTCACCGGATCGTGCCAGCTCGGTGCCAGCGCGGTTCACTCCGAAGGTCGGAGCGATTCCGGGGGGTCGTCCTCGAGCGCCAGCAGACAATCCTACGTGCTTGACCTTCAGGCCGGGGGAGACAGCGTGGGACGGGTCAGCGACCCGACCGATCTGTCGATCCAGCCCGAATGTGCTGATCCCAGCTTGCTGTGTCTGTTCCTCAACCAGGGCGAGACCTACGTCGGCCCTGCCGTGGCAGGACACGTGCAGGACGCGCTGAAGCTGACACTCCTTCCAGGAGTACTGGATCTCTACCTGGGCCTGGGTCACACCGAGACGCTGGTGCACAACGACGGCCGCAAGCCGACGTCCCCGCCGAGCTCCGACGTCCGTTCCGTCGACTTCGACGTCGCGCCGAGCTCGATAGATGATGACGGAGTTCTGCCCAACACGGGCGGACTGTGGTCCGGTCTGGCGATGATCGGTCTGCTCGGAGTGGCTGCGGGCAGCGCCATCGTTGCTGGGAGTCGTCGCAGGGCCGATGGCCTGAGCTGATCCCGCTGTAGATTCGTGATCAGGGCCTGGGATCTCCATCGGTCCTGATCCACCTTGGGAGGATGTGCCGTGAGCATGGGTTCCCGTTTCCGGAAGTTCCTCGTGGTCAAGATCGGGGTCATGACCCTGTTGGCCGCTGGTTCGGTGCTGGTGGTCCAGCTGCGGGATCATGACACAGCTGCGGACTCAGCCCGGGAGCCCTTGGTAGGAGCTGACGCCAGGACGGTTCGGGTGGTCGTCCGGTCAGGCGGGTTCAGTGTCGGCAGGCCGGTGGGACTGGTCGCCGAGCGGGAAGGTAGTTCCGTGACCATGCGCGACAAGGACAAGGGCCTCGTCGTCACGGCAGGCCCAGTGACATCAGGTTCCCTGAAATCGGTGGGCAAGGCGTTCGTTCGTGCGATGGAACGGGACTACACGTCGGTGGACGTGCTCGGATCCGAGGACCGGACCGTCGACGGAAGGCCTGCGCTGGCGACGTACGGGCAGGCAGTCAATGCCCGCGATGTGCGGATCAGGTTCGTCAACCTTGTCGTGTCGGCGCGACCCCGAAATTATGCGATCAACTCGTTCGCAGGACTCGCGACTGATCCGCGAATTGTTCTTCCGCAGGTCAACGCCATCGTGAACACCTTCACGATCACGGACTGAGCGGCTGGAGCTCGCCAGTCACCAGATGGTGACGCGGTCCTCGGGGTCGAGCCAGAGAGCGTCGTCGGCGGTCACCGAGAACGCCTCGTAGAAGGCGTCGATGTTGCGAACCACCTGGTTGCAGCGGAACTCCGGCGGTGAGTGCGGGTCGACGGTGAGTCGACGCACGGTCTCGGCCGGACGAACCTTGGCCTGCCAGGCCTGGGCCCAGGACAGGAAGAACCGCTGGTCCGGGGTCAACCCGTCGATCAGGTCGTCGTCCGGTTCGCTGAGCCGGAACGCCCGGTGGGCGATGCCGAGTCCACCGAGGTCGCCGATGTTCTCGCCGATCGTCAGGGATCCGTTGACGGTCTGGCCGTTGGCGCCCTCGGGGGACAGCTGGTCGTACTGGGCGTTCAGCGCGCTGGTCAGTGCGTCGAAGGCCGTGCGGTCCTCATCGGTCCACCAGTTCTGCAGCGCGCCCGAACCGTCGTACTGCGAGCCCTGGTCGTCGAAGCCGTGGCCGATCTCGTGGCCGATCACGGCTCCGATCGCGCCGTAGTTGACCGCGTCGTCGGCCTCGGCGTCGAAGAACGGATGCTGCAGGATCGCCGCCGGGAACACGATCTCGTTCATCGTCGGGTTGTAGTACGCGTTCACCGTCTGCGGCGTCATGTACCACTCGTCGCGATCGATCGGGGACCCGATCTTGGCCAGCTCGCGGTCGGTCTCCACGGCGATGCTGCGACGGACGTTGCCGATCAGGTCGGTCGGATCGGTCTCGAGCGCCGAGTAGTCCTTGAACTTGTCCGGGTGGCCGATCTTGGGGGTGAACATGGCGAGCTTGTCGTAGGCGCGCTGCTTGGTGTCATCGCTCATCCACGGCAAGCCCGTGATGCTGACGCGGTAGGCGGCCAGCAGGTTCTCGATCAGCTCGGTCATCCGCTCCTTGGCCGCGGGCGGGAACTGCGAGGCCACGTAGATCCTGCCGACCGCCTCGCCGACCGCACCTTCGACGAAGCCGACCCCGCGCTTCCAGCGCGGGCGCATCTCATCGGTGCCCGACAAGGTGCGTCCGTAGAACTCGAAGTTCGCCTCGACGAACGCCGACGACAGGTACGGCGAGGCCGCGTGCACGATGCTCCACCGCAGCCAGTCCCGCCACGACTCGAGCAGATCATCGGTCAGCAGCGTCTGCACCCCCTCGAGGAACGACGGCTGCGACACGACGAGCTCGGCGAGCACGGCGTCCGGAATCTGGCCCGCGGTCGCCCACGCATCCCAGTCGAAGGCCGGTGTCAGATCCTGCGCAGCGGCCAGGTCGAGCAGGTTGTACGTCTTCTGGGCGTCGCGGCACGCGACCCGGTCCCAGTGGTGAGAGGCGATCTGCGTCTCCAGCGCCATGATGCGATCGGCGCGGGCCGCTGCGTCGTCGAGACCGGCGAGCTCCAACATGGTGGTGAGGTGGCCGACGTAGGCCTCGCGGATCGACGCGAACTGGTCGTCGCGGTAGTAGGACTCGTCCGGCAGGCCGATGCCGCTCTGGACCACGTGGGTGACGTACCGGTCCGGCTGGCCCCGGTCCGGCGCGATGTAGAGGCCGAAGATCCCA
Organism: Propionibacteriales bacterium; assembly: GCA_038255955.1. Taxonomy (GTDB): domain Bacteria; phylum Actinomycetota; class Actinomycetes; order Propionibacteriales; family Nocardioidaceae; genus Aeromicrobium. The sequence goes on along the minus strand of JBBSKV010000021.1, from coordinate 5,741 downwards.
CCGGTGCCCTGGCGCTCCAGGACGCCCAGGGTGCGCACCAGCGCGCCGACGTCGTCGATGCCGTCAACCATCGCCAGATCGTCGGCCAGGGGAGCGGTGCCAAGCGCTTCGATGCGGTCCTCGTCCATGAAGCTGGCGTAGAGATCACCGATGCGGCGTGCGTCCCCGTCGCGTTCAGCACCAGCGTCTGCGGCGCCGCTGGCTGCGGTCTCGATGATGCGGCGCACCGTCTCCTCGGACTCGTCGACGAGCTCGACGAAGGAGCCGGCGGTGGCGCGGTCAGGCTTGATCTGCGTGGTCCGCAACCACGGACCGTTCACGTGTCGGAACAGATCGTCCTGGACGCGGATTTGGGGGTCGAGTTGGGACATGTCGATGCCGTGGGTCACGTCGTTAGGCTAACGGCGTGAGCAAGTCGCGTCCTGTCCGCCTGACCGTCCTGCGCGCCGAGCAGATCGCTCCGTCCCTGCGGCGAGTGGTGTTTGGCGGCGACGGCTTCGACACCTACCTCGAACGACACGTGGCGCACGGCGCGGGCCGGCTCACCGACATGTACGTGAAGCTGGTCTTCCTGCGCGATGGTTTCGACTATCCCGAGCCGCTGGATCTGGACGTCGTGCGGGACCAGATGCCGGCTGAGGCCGCTCCAGTGCTGCGCACCTACACGATCCGCTGGGTCGACGCCGAGGCCCGCGAGGTAGCGATCGACTTCGTGGTGCACGGTGACGTCGGTGTCGCCGGACCTTGGGCGGCCCGTGCCGAGCCCGGCGACACCCTGCACCTGCGCGGCCCCGGCGGCGCCTACGCGCCGAACCCGGACGCCGACTGGCACCTGTTCGTCGGCGACGAGGCCGGCCTGCCGGCCATCGCCTCGGCCATCGAGGCCCTGCCCGCCGGAGCGCGGGCAGCGGCCTTCGTCGAGGTCGACGGCCCGGACGACGAGATGTCGTGGACGACGGTGGCCGAGGTCGAGACCCACTGGTTGCACCGCGGCGACGCCGATGCCGGATCCACGACGCTGCTCGACGACGCGGTGCGGGCGTGGGACTGGTGGCCGGGTCGGGCCCAGGCGTTCATCCATGGCGAGTCGGCGTTGCTCAAGTCGGTCCGCCCCTACGTCCGCAACGATCGCGGCGTCGACCGTCAGGACCTGTCGGTGTCGGCCTACTGGCGGCGTGGAGTGACCGAGGAGGGCTTCCGCACCTGGAAGTCGGCGCAGAAGTCAGCCTCGCCGTCGACGGATCCAGCTGTCGGCTCCTAGCTGACGACGAGGTCGCGCACCGCGTTTTCCGCGTCGGGGTCGAGGACGAAGGTCGGCTGGGGTCGGTCCGCGGCTGACGTGGCCGAGCTGAGCTTCTTCAGCACCTGGGCGGCGGCCGCCTTCGCGAACTTCGTCGCAGCCCGGTTGTGCTCGATCAAGGGTTGGGCCCCCCACCTGCGGCGGGCCTGAGCGTCGAACCACAGCGCATTGGCATGGATCTTGGCCTGCGTGGTCATGAACTCGCAGGACAGCGAGACATTCATGCAGTCGCTGTTGTCGATCCGGTGCGGGGCGGTCTGCGGCCAGGACGCCATGAGGCCGGGTGTCAGGACGATCTTGCGGGCCCCGGTGTCGAAGGACGGGTCGTAGTCGATCTCCTCCTCGGTCTCGCCCAGCAGCACGCCTTCGACCTGCTCGTCGGAGGCGAACTGGCTGCCAGTCGGATAGACGTACATCGTCTTCTCGCCCTGGATCTGCCAGAGGGTGACCAGCGGGATGTCCAGGTGGTAGAAGACGCGGGCCTTCGGGCTCGAGATCAGGACGCCACAGTCGCGATTGGTGGTCTTCAGGCCAGGAGTCCGCGCATCGAGCTCGTCGAACATCTCGTCGCACAGCTCGGCGTACTCCGGCAGGTGGGCGTTCGCGTTGCGCAGATTGATCCACAGTCGGCCATGCTTGACCGCCTCGAGGATCTGCGCGCCGGTGAAGTCGCCCGGTGAGCCGTGCCGGAACGTGTCGGCGCCGGCCTCGGGGCGGTTGTCCATCGTGAACAGGCCGAAGGCCTCGCGCGGGTAACGGTCCAGCAGATCGGCCAGTCCGTCGTCGGAGAACATGGGCCGCTGATGCAGATTGTGCTGAGCGACGATGGGCTGGGTGCCGAAGACGGCCGCCTTCGAGGCATCCCAGTCCCCGAGAATCTGAGTGGTCATAGGACCATTGTCCCTATCGCGGTGGGTGCTGTCAGACGTTTCGGCAGGCCAGATCGAAGTCACGTCCGGGGAATTTCGTGCTGCGGGTCGTGTCCGGCTGCCGGCAGCACCCGCCCCGACCGATAACCTCAGCGGGTGACTGAACTGCGAAACGTCGGAGTGATCCTGGCCGGTGGAACCGGAACCCGTGTGGGTCTGTCCATCCCCAAGCAGCTGATCAAGATCGCCGGCAAGACCATCATCGAGCACACCATCGCAGCCTTCCAGGCATCAAAGGTGATCGACGAGATCGTGATCCTGATGGCGCCGGGCCACCTCGACCCGGTGCGGGCCGTGGTGGCCGGCGGCGGCTACTCGAAGGTCAGCCAGATCGTGGAGGGCGGCGAGACCCGCAACGAGTCGACCAGCCGTGCCTTGGCTGCCCTGGGCGACGACGAGGTGAACGTGCTGTTCCACGACGCCGTGCGCCCGCTGGTCTCGCAGACCATCATCAGCGACGTCGTGGCAGCACTGGCGACGCACGAAGCCGTCGACACGGCGATCCCGTCGGCCGACACGATCGTTCAGGTGGCGCCCGAGACCGCCGCGGACGGGATGGAGGTCATCGAGGACGTCCTGCAGCGCCATCTGCTGCGTCGCGGGCAGACCCCTCAGGCCTTCCGGCTCTCGGTCATCCGGCGCGCCTACGAGCTGGCCTGGCAGGACCCCGACTTCACGGCGACCGATGACTGCACCGTGGTGCTGCGCTACCTGCCCGAGGTGCCGATCGCGGTGGTGGCAGGTCACGAGCGCAACATGAAGGTCACCGAACCGATCGACGTCTACATCGCCGACAAGCTCTTCCAGCTGCAGTCCGCCGACACTCCCGAGGCGCTGACCGACGAGCAGTACCGCGAGGTGCTGGCCGGCAAGACCATGGTCGTGTTCGGTGGCTCCTACGGCATCGGTGGCGACATCGCCGAGCTGGCGCGGGGCTTCGGCGCCACGGTGCACACGTTCTCGCGCTCCTCGACCAACACCCACGTCGATCGTCGTGAGGACATCAAGGCCGCGGCGGACCAGGTGCTCGCTGCGTCCTCGTCCATCGACTTCGTGGTCAACACCGCCGGTGTGCTGGTCATCGAGGATCTGGCCGAGACCTCGGAGGAGACGATCTTCGCGGCCACCGAGGTCAACTACCTCGCCCCGATCTTCATCGCCCAGGAGTTCTACCAGCACCTGGCCGCCTCGTCCGGGTCGCTGCTGCTGTTCACCTCCTCGTCCTACACGCGCGGTCGCGGCGGGTACTCGCTGTACTCCTCGGCCAAGGCCGCCGTCGTCAACCTCACGCAGGCGCTGGCCGACGAGTGGGCTGGCGACGTGCGGGTCAACTGCGTCAACCCCGAGCGCACCGGCACCCCGATGCGCACCAAGGCGTTCGGCGAGGAGCCCGCGGGCACCCTGCTCAGCTCGATGGAGGTCGCCCGGCAGTCGCTCGACGTGCTGCTGTCGGCCCAGACCGGCCACATCATCGACATCCGGCGCGGCGACGGACCGGCCGCCATCGGTGGCGGCTCCTGACCTGTCGTCAGCGTCTAAGTCCCCGCTGAGCCTGACGTTTCGACGCGACACGCCGGGGTGTCGCGGTCAGAACGTTCCCCCTACTCGCTGCGCTCGTGGGAGGTGCCCCCTGTCTCAGCGGGAGCCGAGCGTCAAGCCTTGGCGTTCTTGCGGAGGGCGCGGCGCAGCTGCACGATGCGCAGCGAACCGGGAACCGCGACGACGAGCACGCCGATGACGGCGGACAGCAGCAGGGCGACGGCCAGCGAGATCTGGCCCTCGAAGCCCAGGAACTGGACCGCGACCTTGTCGGAGTTCTGCGCGATGAAGATGAGCAGGAAGATCGTCAGGATCGCGGCCACGATCAGCCCGACGTACAGCGCGCTGGCGCGCCCGTGGCGCACCTTGCCGCTGTCGGTCATCCCCGGCTTGTGGCCCTCACGCTGGGCGGCCTTTTTCTGATCGGCTGATTGCGGATCGGTGCTGGCCGGCGGGGTGGTGGATGACCGGTCGCTGGCGGTCGGGACGTCGGCGCCGGTCGGCCGATCTGCCGGGGGAGTGGTGTTGTCCTCGTTCACGATGATCTCCTCGTCGATGGTGGGAGACACAGCGACGCCCCCGTTGCCAGCGTAGGGCGTCGGGGGCGTCTCAGCACGAATGGACCAGCGGTCAGGACAGGTCCTTCTTGATGTCGGAGGCGGCGTCCTTGACGTCCTCGCCGACGTTCTTGACGCTGGCCTTGGCCTGGTCCTTTTGGCCCTCGGCCTCGAGATCCTCGTTGCCGGTGTGCTCGCCGATGACCTCCTTGGCCTGGCCGGTCAGCTTCTCCGCCTTGTTCTTGGCCTTGTCGAACATTCCCATGGGGTTCTCCTTGGTCGTGGTCGGTTGGTTCACCTTCCACGGTACGCCCGGACTGGACAGTCCAGGCAGCGCCGGGATCAGGGACCAGTGGCTCCGCGTTCGCGCGCGGCCGCCCAGGCGCGGTCGCGCAAGACCATGGCGTCCTCGCACGCCGCGATGAAGCGCGCCGTGGCCGCACCGGGGGTGGGATCGCCGAGGTAGTGCTCGACGAGGGCGGCGCGGGCGTCGGCAGCGGGATCGTGATCGAGGTGCTCGCCGACGATCTGCTCGACGTCTGCGCCGGCGGCGAGCAGCGGCACGGCCTGCATCAGCCGGCTCGGTGGGAGTGCGGTGGAGGTCTCGGTCACCAGCACGGGCTTCGCGGTCGGCAGCCAGTTCAACGTCACCGCCGAGACGTCGGTGATCAGCAGATCCGCGTCGGCGAACGACTGCTCGAGCGGCACGTCGGTGTCGACCCGGTGGGCCAGCTCGCGCACGCGCGCGTCGGCAGCGCCGTAGGAGTGCCGAATGACCCCGTTCAGCGGGTGCGGGCGGTACACGACGCGGTAGCTGTCGCGCAGCGCCCGGACGATGTGCTCGCCGTGCGACTCGACCGATCCGTAGGACACCGACGGCTGGGACGCCTCCCACGTGGGGGCGTACAGGACGGTGGGCCGTCCCTCAGGGTCTGGTGTTCCCGAGACCTGATCCGAGGCGTCGAGCTGTGGCTGGCCGATCAGGACGCTGCGCGCCGCCGCGTCGTAGAGCATCGTCGCCGCGGCGGTGCGGTCCAGCGCCGCCTGACCGGCCAGGAAGCACAGGTCGTAGGCCTTGACCTGGTTGGAGGCGGAGACTCCCTTGTCGCTGTCGCCGTGACCGAGGTACACGTGGACCATCGACGTGAAGCGCAGGCACTCGAAGTTGACCGGGTCGTGATTGATGTACAGCGCGAGCTTCACGTCGCTGAGCGCGAGGATCTCGTCGAGCTGGCCGTACCGTGCCAGGGTGACGCAGTCGAAGCTCGTTTCCGACCGAACCGCGGCCGCCGTGCGGGAGTCCTTGAACACGCACACCAGGGGGTGCTGCGCATCCAGTGCCGAGAGCGCGGGGATCCACGGCCGGAGCTGGTAGAGGCTGTCCAGCGTGGTGGGGAAGTAGACCAGCACCTGCTG
>JBBSKV010000020.1:0-11756 GCA_038255955.1 Propionibacteriales bacterium | reverse complement strand
CGAATGGGGTTCTCCATGGTGAGGTCGCGCATCACCACGCCCTCCTCGATCATCCGCAGGACCAGGTCGCAACTGGCAACCTTGAGCATGGTCGTGGTCTCGCTCATGTTGGAGTCACCGACGATGACGTGCAGGCGCCGATACTTCTCGGCGTCCGCGTGCGGCTCGTCGCGGGTGTTGATGATCGGCCGGCTGCGCGTGGTAGCGCTGCTGACGCCCTCCCAGATGTGCTCGGCGCGCTGGCTCACCGAGTACGACGCGCCCCTCGGGGTCTGAGTGATCTTGCCGGCACCGACCACGATCTGGCGGGTCACCAGGAACGGGATCAGGATGTCGGCGAGCCGGCTGAACTCGCCCGCACGGCCGACGAGGTAGTTCTCGTGACACCCGTAGGAGTTGCCGGCGGAGTCGGTGTTGTTCTTGAAGAGGTAGATCTCACCGGCAATGCCTTCGTCGTGCAGCCGCTCCTCGGCATCGAGCATCAGCCCTTCGAGGATCCGTTCGCCTGCCTTGTCGTGCGTGACGAGCTCGGCGATGTCGTCACACTCGGGGGTCGCGTACTCAGGGTGGCTTCCCACATCGAGATAGAGCCGGGATCCGTTGCGCAGGAACACGTTGCTCGAGCGCCCCCAGCTCACCACCTTGCGAAACAGGTAGCGAGCCACCTCGTCGGGGCTCAACCGACGTTGCCCCTTGAACGTGCACGTCACGCCGTACTCGTTCTCGATCCCGAAGATACGCCTGTCCACAACTGCAGCCTAGGCGTACGACGGCTGGGATAGGGGTGACTTGAGCAGGGGTGTTGCCGGTTGAGACCGAACGGCCGACCCCAGCACGACTCAGTCGGCGGGTGGAGCGATCGGCGCGTCCTGGCCGGTCGGCTCCTCGCTGGAGGGACTGCTCGTGGGCTCGCTGGTGGGATCGGCCGAGGACGTCGTCGCCCCGCGGTCGCCCAACAGCTCATCGAGCCGCGCCGGGCTCAGCCGGGAGAACTTCCTGGTCTGGGTCCGGGTTCGGTCGAGCACTGCCACCTCCAGGTCGCTGGTGTCGATCACCCGGTCGCCCTTGTCGGAGCGCCCGAGGGCGATGACCGCCTCGCGCAGCGCGGTCTCGAGCGGGACCCCGGCCACCTCGGCGGCCTTGAGGCTCAAGATGACCGGCTCGACCTGCCCGCCCATCACCGCAAAGCCGTGCTCGTCTGCGACCTGACCGTCGTAGGTGAGGCGGAAGATCTGGTCGTCCTCGATCCGGTCGCCCACCTCGGCGACGAAGATCTCGACCTCGTAGGGCTTTTCCCCTCCGCTGGAGAAGATCGTCCCGAGTGTCTGGGCGTAGGCGTTAGCCAAGCCACGCCCGGTGACATCGCGGCGGTCGTAGGCGTAGCCCCGCATGTCGGCGAGCCTGACCCCAGCGATCCGAAGGTTCTCGAACTCGTTGTAGCGTCCCACGGCTGCGAAAGCGATCCGGTCGTAGATTTCCGAGACCTTGTGCAGTGCCTGTGAGGGGTTCTCGGAGACGAAGAGGATGCCGTCGGCATACTGCACCGCGACGACCGAACGGCCGCGGCCGATCCCCTTGCGGGCGAAGTCAGCACGATCCTTCATCAGCTGCTCAGGCGAGACGTAGAACTGTTGGCTCATCGCGGGCCTGCCTGTCCGTCGAGGAATGCGGCCGGGCCGTCTGGTCTGGTCATCCGGCCGGCGATGACCCGGTCAGCGATCGCCGCGACATCGGCGTCGGGCATCCGGCTGCCGCCCTCGGCTGTGATGATCTGCACCACCGGAAAGATCCGCCTGGTCAAGTCGGGTCCACCGGTGGCGGAGTCGTCGTCGGCAGCGTCGTAGAGGGCTTGCACGATCACCTCGACGCACCGCTCGGCATCCAGGTCGGGGCGGTAGAGCTTCTTGAGAGCACCGCGCGCAAACATCGAGCCCGAGCCGACCGAGTGAAACGCGGTCTCCTCGTAACGACCACCGGTGACGTCGTAGCTGAAGATGCGGCCCTGTTGGGCGCGGACGTCGTAGCCGGCGAAGAGTGGGACGACCGCCAGCCCCTGCATCGCCATCGGCAGGTTGTTGCGGATCAACGTGGCCAACCTGTTGGCCTTGCCGTCCATCGAGAGCCGGTTGCCCTCGATCTTCTCGTAGTGCTCCAGCTCGGTCTGGAAGAGTCGCACCATCTCGACCGCGAGCCCGGCGGTGCCGGCGATGCCCACTGCGGAGTACTCGTCGGCAGCGAAGACCTTCTCGATGTCGCGCTGGGCGATGATGTTGCCCATGGTGGCTCGGCGATCTCCCGCCATCACGACGCCGCCGGGGAATGTGGCGGCCACGATCGTGGTCGCGTGGGGCGCGAGGTCAGCGGCGCTCCCCGGGGGCAGTCCGGTGCGTCCGGGCAGCAGGTCGGGCGCCTGCGTGGCCAGGAAGTCGGCGAACGACGACACCCCTGGCTGGAGGAAGGCGGCCGGCAGTCGCGGATCGTTCACTGGCCGCCCTTCTGGATGAAGGACTTCACGAAGTCCTCGGCGTTGGCCTCCAACACCTCGTCGATCTCGTCGAGGATGTCGTCGACGTCGCTGTCGATCGCTTCCTTGCGCTCGGCGACGCCGGTCTGGGGAACCACCTCGGTGGTCTCCTCGGTCTCCTGGGACTTGCGCGGCTGCTTCTGCTCCTGGGCCATGCCCAGACCCTAACCGGGAGCAACGACACTTTCGACGAGGCGCCCACCTCTGCGGCACCACGAGATCAGCGGATCAGCGCGTCAGGGCGGTGAACAGCTGCTCGGCAGTGTCACACCGGTCGAGCAGGTCGCCGACGTGGGTCTTGCTCCCGCGCAGTGGATCGCCGGTCGGTACCCGTTGCAACGACTCGCGACCAGGGAGATCGAAGATCACCGAGTCCCACGACGCGGCTGCGACGTGCTCGGCGTACTTCTCCAGGCAGCGGCCGCGGAAGTAGGCCCGGGTGTCGGTCGGCGGGTCGTGCATCGCGTCGTCGACCTGCTGCTGAGTGAGCAACCGCTCCATGCGACCGGCTGCGACGAGGCGGTGGTAGAGCCCCTTCTCCGGCCGGATGTCGGAGTACTGGTAGTCGATGAGCTGGAGCTTGGCGTCATCCCACTCCAGACCGTCGCGCGAGCGGTACTGCTCGAGCAGCTTCAGCTTCGCCACCCAGTCGAGCTCGGTGGCCAGCGACATCGGGTCCTGCTCGAGTCGGTCGAGGACCGATCCCCACCTCGCCAGCACGTCGACGGTCTGGGCGTCGGCGTCGACGCCGTAGCGGTCCTCGACGTAGGCGCGAGCCAGGTCGAGGTACTCGCGCTGGAGCTCGATGGCGGTGAGGGTACGACCGTCGGCCAGCGTGACCTGATGACGCAACGTCGGGTCGTGCGAGACCGCTCGCAGCGCAGCGACGGGACCCTCGATACTCAGGTCACGGGTCAGAAAACGGTCTTCGATCATCGCCAGCACCAAGCAGGTCGTGCCGACCTTGAGATAGGTCGAGACCTCCGAGAGGTTCGCGTCCCCGATGATGACGTGGAGACGACGGTACTTCTCGGGGTCGGCGTGCGGCTCGTCGCGGGTGTTGATGATGGGGCGCTTCAAGGTGGTCTCGAGGCCTACCTCCACCTCGAAGAAGTCAGCACGTTGACTCAGCTGGAATCCCTGCTCGCGCCCGTCCTGACCCTTGCCGACCCGACCAGCGCCACAGATCACCTGACGGCTCACGAAGAACGGCGTCAGGTGGCGCACGATGTCGGCGAAGGGCGTCGAACGACGCATCAGGTAGTTCTCGTGCGCACCGTAGGAGGCGCCCTTGTTGTCAGTGTTGTTCTTGTACAGCACGATCTCAGGGCCGCCAGGCAGCTGGGCCGCGCGCTTGGTGGCGTCGAGCATGACCTGCTCTCCGGCCTTGTCCCACCGGACGACGTCGAGGGGGCTGGTCACCTCGGGGGTGGCGAACTCCGGATGTGCGTGGTCGACGTAGAGGCGTGCTCCGTTGGTGAGGATGACGTTGGCGAGCCCGAGGTCCTCGTCGGTCAGCTGGGAGGGGTCTGCCACCTGGCGCGCCATGTCGTAGCCGCGAGCGTCACGTAACGGGGTCTCCTCCTCGAAGTCCCACCTTGCCCGACGAGCCTTTGCGGTCGCGGTGGCGTAGGCATTGACGACCTGCGAGGAGGCCACCATGGGATTCGCCATCGGCTGGCCCACCACCGAGATGCCGTACTCGATCTCGGTCCCCATCACCCGACGAACACTCATCTGGCGTCCTCCTCGCGCAGGCGCGGGACGGTCGTCAGCTCAGGGCGGATTCCCTGCTTGTCGGCGTAGAAGTCGCGGATCCGGTCCATGTCGGCTCCGACGTCGCCGGTGAGCGAAAACGTCGGGCCCCACCCGATTGTCCGTGAAGGACCGTCGAGGTAGGCCAAGGTGACCGGGATACCGGTCTGCTGAGAAATCCGGTAGAAGCCGGACTTCCAGAATTCTCCCTTGCTGCGAGTGCCTTCGGCTGCGATGCCTAGCAGGAAGGACTCGTCGGCGTCGGCCTCGGCCAGCAGCGTTCGGATGGTCGCCCCAGGGTTCTCACGGTCGAGCTCCACGGCTCCCGTTGCGCGCATGAAGAAGCCGAGCGGGCCCTTGAAGTAGGACGCTTTGACGAGGAGCCGGATCTGGACGCTGTTTTCCCACGCCAGCAGCATCGTCAGCACCCAGTCCCAGTTGGAGGTGTGCGGGGCACCGACCAGGATCCCCCGGTTCGGCACGGCGCCCGCTGTGCGCCAGCGCGCCAAGCGGAGCGCGAGACGCGCGAGGTTCCTGCGGAAGAAGAAGTGGCGGCCCATGGCCAAACCGTAGCGGGGCGGGCTGTTCGCCCCGCCACGGCTCCTCGGATCAGAGATAGGCCCCGGTGTTGGGGACCGTGTCGATCGAGCGCCCCGGCTCGGTGCCCTGCTTGCCGGTGATGAGGGTGCGGATGAACACGATGCGCTCACCCTTCTTGCCCGAGATCCGTGCCCAGTCGTCAGGGTTGGTCGTGTTGGGCAAGTCCTCGTTCTCCTTGAACTCATCGACGCACGCCTGCAGCATGTGGGCGACTCGCAGGCCGCGCTGGTCGTGGTCGAGGAGGTCCTTGATCGCCATCTTCTTTGCTCGGTCGACGATGTTTTGGATCATCGCGCCGGAGTTGAAGTCCTTGAAGTACAGGACCTCCTTGTCACCGCCGGCGTACGTGACCTCGAGGAACTGGTTGTCCTCGCTCTCGGTGTACATGCGCTCGACGGTGCTGCGGATCATGCCGGTGACGCAGGCCTGACGGTCCCCGCCGAACTCGGCCAGGTCGTCCTCGTGCAGCGGAAGGCCAGCGGTCAGGTACTTGCTGAAGATGTCGTCGGCCGCCTCGGCATCCGGGCGCTCGATCTTGATCTTCACGTCGAGCCGGCCGGGGCGCAGGATGGCCGGATCGATCATGTCCTCGCGGTTGGAGGCGCCGATGACCAGCACGTTCTCCAGGCCTTCGACGCCGTCGATCTCGCTGAGCAGCTGCGGGACGATGGTGTTCTCGACGTCGGAGGAGACGCCCGAGCCGCGGGTGCGGAACAACGAGTCCATCTCGTCGAAGAACACGATCACCGGCGTGCCCTCGCTGGCCTTCTCGCGAGCCCGCTGGAACACCAGCCTGATGTGACGTTCGGTCTCCCCGACGTACTTGTTGAGCAGCTCGGGGCCCTTGATGTTCAAGAAGAACGAGCGGCCCTCCTCGCCGGTCCGCTCCGACACCTTCTTGGCCAGGGACGCGGCGACTGCCTTGGCGATCATCGTCTTGCCACAGCCGGGCGGTCCGTACAGCAGCACGCCCTTGGGCGGCTTGAGCTCGTGCTCGATGAAGATCTCGGGGTGCAGGTAGGGCAGCTCGACCGCGTCACGGATCGACTCGATCTGGCCGCGCAGGCCGCCGATCGACGCGTAGTCGATGTCGGGGACCTCTTCGAGAACGAGATCCTCGACCTCGCTCTTGGGGATGCGTTCGTAGACGTAACCCGAGCGCGAGTCCAGCAGCAACGAGTCACCAGGACGCAGCTTGGTGCCGGTGAGCGACTCGGCGATCCGGACGATCCGTTCCTCGTCGGCATGACCCATGACCAGGGCCCGCAGTCCGTCCTCGAGGACCTCCTTGAACGCGACGACCTCGCCGACCTCCTCGAACTCGAGGGCCTGGACCACGTTCATCGCCTCGTTGAGGATGACCTCCTGGCCCTTGCGCAGGGCGTCGCGGTCGACGGCGGGGCTGACGTTGACCCGCAGCTTGCGGCCGGCGGTGAACACGTCGACGGACTCGTCGTCGTTGACCTGCAAGAAGGTGCCGAAGCCGGTGGGCGGCTGCGCCAGTCGGTCGACCTCCTCCTTCAGGCTCACGATCTGGTCGCGCGCCTCGCGCAAGGTGGCCGTGAGTCGGTCGTTCTGCGTCGAGGTGGTCGCCAGCCGGGCCTCGAGATCACGCAGACGCGAGTCGGTGGTTCCTCCGGACTGGATCCGGCGCCGCAGGTGCTCGACCTCGGCGCGCAAGTAGGCCAGTTCCTGCTCGGGACCACTGGTGTGGACGTCGTCGCTCATCGCCACCTCCTGCTCGTGGAAATGACCCTACCCGCCCGACCCCCGCCGGTCGCGTCTTGATCGTTCACGACGACGTGTCGGGCTCGGATCCGAAGGGGCGGGGTCCGGTGTAGTCCGGGCCGTAGGCGCCGGGCGCTGGTCGGCGCGACCGCTCGAGCGTGTGCTGGCCGGGCGCCATGCGCCGGGCCGTGGCCAGGTAGGCCGTGTGTCCGTTCATCCGATGATCGGGCCGCACGGAGAGCCCTTCGAGGTGCCAGTCGCGCTGCAGGGTCTCCCAGGCGACGGGCTCGGTGAACCCGCCGTCCTCGCGCAGCGACTCCACGAACCGCGACAGCTGGGTCGTGGTGGCGACGTACGCGCAGACGATGCCGCCCGGCACCAGCCGCTCGACCGCCAGCGGGATGCAGCTCCACGGGTCCACCATGTCGAGGATGAGACGGTCGATCTCCGGCTCGGAGATGGCTTCGCGGACATCGCCGATCGTCAACGTCCAGGTCTCCGGCGAACCGCCGAGCGCCTGCTCGACGTTGCGACGCGCGATCTCGGCGAAGTCCTCGCGAATCTCGTACGACCCGAGGTACCCGGTCGGACCGAGGGCTCGCAGCAGGTAGGTGGTCAGGCTTCCCGAACCGGCCCCCGCTTCGACGACCCGCAGCCCCGGGGCGATGTCGGCCCACATCAGGATCTGGCCGACGTCCTTGGGGTACACGATCGCCGCGCCCCGCGGCATCGAGACGACGTACTCGGACAGCAGGGGCCTGAACACCTGGTACTGGCCGCCCATCGACGACTCGATCACGATGCCCTCGGGGCGGCCGAGGATGTCGTCGTGCCGCACCTGGCCCTTCTTGGTCGAGAACTCCGCGCCGGGCTTCAGGGGGAAGTTGTGCTTGCGTCCCTTGGAGTCGGTGAGCCTGACCCACTCTCCCTCGACGAGCTCGTTCATCGGGCGCTCCTGTAGGCAGTGTCGACGGCGTCGAGGGTCAGCACGCCGACGAAGTGTCCGTCGGCGTCGATCAGTGCGTACGCCTCGGCCGGGTGGGCGGCGATGGTGCTCAGCAGCTCCTGGCCGCTCAGGTCGGCGTCGAGCCGCACGGCGTCAGCGGGCGCCGGCACGGGCTCGGCGAGGTCGCGGGCGATCAGCCCGCTCAGCCGGGTGCGTCGCGCAACCTGGTGCAGGGCCTGGCTGGAGCCGGACCACAGGAACCAGGCGACCAGCGCGGCCACCAGCAGATCGATCACGTAGGTCTCGTCGCGTGGTCGCTGAACGGCCCACACCACCGCGAGCACGGCCGTGATGCGACCGATCCAGGCGGCCACCTTGATGCCGAGCACCTCGCGGCCGGTGACCGCCCAGATGATGGCGCGCAGCACGCGTCCGCCGTCCAGAGGCAGCCCGGGGATCATGTTGAACGCAGCCACCAGCAGGTTGACCAGGCCGATGGCCGCGATCAGCGTCCCCGTCGTCCCCTCCAGGGAACGACCGATCACCACGGCGGCCACGCCGATCGCTGCGGACGTCAGCGGGCCGACGATCGCGATCCACAGCTCCTGGAAGGGTCGACGACTCTCGCCCGCGATCGATGTCTCGCCGCCCAGCAGGTGCAGCGTGACGGAGTGGACGCGCATGCCGAAGCCCCGCGCTGCGGCGACGTGGGCCAGCTCGTGGACCAGCACCGACACGTAGAGACCGAGGACGAACCCCGTGGCGACGACGTACGGGTTGGTGTCGGTCCGTCCCTCGAAGCGTCCGGCGAACACGATCACCAGGACTGCGCCCATGAGCAGCAGCGATGGCCGCACCAGGAAGTCGATGTCACCGGCTCGCCACACCCGCCAGGTGCCCGCCGGTCGAGACAGCGGTCGGGACTTCACGGTGCCAGTCTGCCGCATGGTCAGCCGAACACGGACAGCAATGCGACGGCGTCGACCCCGGCCAGCGTCGCCAGGGCTCGCCGACGCTCCTGCTCGGGCACGGGCACCAGGTGAGGAACCACGATGACGTCGCAGCCGGCGGCATTCGCCGAGGCGGCGCCGGTCGGCGAATCCTCGATCGCCAGGCAGTCCTTCGCCGAGACGCCGAGTCGCTGCGCAGCGAGCTCATAGGGATCGGGGTGCGGCTTGGGTCGAGGCACGGCATCCCCGGTCACCACGGTCTGGAACGGCAGCACAGCGGCGATCGGCGCCGCGATCGTCGCGTACGACATCGTGACCAGGGCCTGCGGCATGCCGCGGTCCGACAGGTCGGTGATCAGCTCGACGGCACCGGGACGCCAGGGCACGTCGCCGCGCAGGGACTCGACCAGGCGGGTGACGAGGTAGTCGACCACCTCGGCCGCGGTCAGCTGCAGGTCCAACCGGGTGCGGATGTACTCGCCACTGGCGATCAACGAGTTCCCCACCAGCTGCAGCGCGTCCTCGTCGGTCCACTCCGCGCCGTGCTCGGCGGCCAGCTCGCGCTCGGCGGCGATCCACATCGGCTCGGTGTCGACGATCGTGCCGTCCAGGTCCCACAGGACGGCTGCATAGTCATTCACGCGGTCACCGTATCGGCGTGGCACAATGGGGGTTCCGTTCGGGATCCCCCGAGGCCCAGGCGAGCCCGCCGCCGGCTGGCGATCCCCAGCGTTCCGCCCGACAGCCGTCAGAAGGAATGCTCCATGTCTTCACCCGAATCCAGCGCACAGCACCACCGTCCGGACGCCACCGACGAGCTCGTGACGGCGCTGCAGAGCCGCATCCTGGTGCTCGACGGTGCCATGGGCACCGCCATCCAGCGCGACCGGCCCGATGAGGCCGGCTACCGCGGCGAGCGCTTCAAGGACTGGCCCAGCGACGTGCAGGGCAACAACGACCTGCTGTCGATCACCCAGCCCGACATCATCGCGGACATCCACCGTGAGTACCTCGAGGCCGGTGCCGACCTGATCGAGACCAACACCTTCAACGCCACGACGATGTCGCTGAGCGACTACGGCATGGAGGAGCTGGCCTACGAGCTGAACTTCGAGTCGGCCCAGCTGGCTCGTCGCGCCGCCGACGCGATGACCGAGCAGACCCCGGACCGTCCGCGCTACGTGGTGGGCGCCATCGGCCCGACCAGCCGCACCGCGTCGATCTCCCCGGACGTCAACGACCCCAGCATCCGCAACGTCACCTTCGACGAGCTGGTCACCGCCTACCTGCAGCAGGCCACCGGCCTGGTCGACGGCGGCTCCGATCTGCTGATGATCGAGACGATCTTCGACACGCTCAACGCCAAGGCGGCCATCTTCGCGCTCGAGACGCTGTTCGAGCAGCACGGACGCCGCTGGCCCGTGATCATCTCGGGCACCATCACCGACGCCTCAGGTCGCACGCTGTCGGGACAGACCACCGAGGCGTTCTGGCACTCGGTGCGGCACGTCAAGCCGCTGCTGGTGGGCCTGAACTGTGCGCTGGGCGCCAAGGAGATGCGTCCCTACATCGGCGAGATCTCCCGCATCGCCGACACCTATGTCAGCTGCTACCCGAACGCCGGGCTGCCGAACGCGTTCGGAGAGTACGACGAGGCGCCCGAGGAGACCGCGGCCATCGTCTCGGAGTTCGCCGACGCCGGCTTCGTCAACCTGGTCGGCGGCTGCTGCGGCACCACGCCGGCGCACATCGCCCAGATCGCCCAGGGCGTCGAGGGCAAGACACCTCGCGTCCCGGTCGAGGCCGGCCCCGCGCTGCGCCTGTCCGGGCTCGAGCCGTTCTCGGTGATCGAGGAGTCGCTGTACGTCAACGTCGGCGAGCGCACCAACATCACCGGCTCGGCGCGCTTTCGCAACCTGATCAAGGACGGCGACTACCCCACCGCGCTGAACGTCGCTCGCCAGCAGGTCGAGAACGGCGCGCAGGTCATCGACATCAACATGGACGAGGGCATGATCGACGGCATCGAGGCGATGAACCGCTTCACGCGGCTGGTCGCCACCGAGCCCGACATCTGCCGGGTGCCCACGATGATCGACTCCTCGAAGTGGGAGGTCATCGAGACCGGGCTCAAGAACGTGCAGGGCAAGTCGATCGTCAACTCGATCTCCATGAAGGAGGGCGAGGAGAACTTCGTCCGGCAGGCCGAGCTGTGCCGCAAGCACGGAGCCGCGGCCGTCGTCATGGCCTTCGACGAGGACGGACAGGCCGACAACCTGGAGCGCCGAAAGTCGATCTGCGAGCGGGCCTATCGCATCCTGGTCGACCAGGTGGGATTCCCCGCCGAGGACATCATCTTCGACCCGAACGTGTTCGCCGTGGCCACGGGCATCGAGGAGCACGCCAACTACGGCGTCGACTTCATCGAGGCCACCCGCTGGATCAAGCAGAACCTGCCGGGCGCGCTGGTGTCCGGCGGCGTCTCGAACGTGTCGTTCTCCTTCCGGGGCAACAACCCGGTGCGCGAGGCCATCCACGCCGTGTTCCTGTACCACGCGATCGCTGCCGGCATGGACATGGGAATCGTCAATGCCGGTGCCCTGGTGCCCTACGACGACGTCGACCCCGAGCTGCGCGAGCGGATCGAGGACGTCATCCTCAACCGCCGCCCCGACAGCACCGAACGACTGCTGGAGATCGCCGGCGACTTCGCCGGTGACGGCCTGCCGCAGGAGGTCGCCACCGAGGAGTGGCGTTCGCTGCCGGTCACCGAGCGCATCACGCACGCCCTGGTCAAGGGCATCGACGAGTTCGCCGAGACCGACACCGAAGAGCTGCGCGCCGAGATCAGCGCCCGCGGGGGCCGGCCGATCGAGGTCATCGAGGGACCGCTGATGGACGGCATGAACGTCGTCGGCGACCTGTTCGGCGACGGCAAGATGTTCCTGCCCCAGGTGGTCAAGTCGGCACGCGTCATGAAGAAGGCGGTCGCCTACCTCCTGCCGTACATCGAAGCCGAGAAGCAGCCCGGCGATGCGGCACGGGCCAAGGGCAAGGTCGTCATGGCCACGGTCCGGGGCGACGTCCACGACATCGGCAAGAACATCGTCGGCGTCGTGCTCCAGTGTAACAATTACGACGTGGTCGACCTCGGCGTCATGGTCTCGGCGCAGAAGATCCTCGACGCCGCCAAGGCCGAGAAAGCCGACATCGTCGGGTTGTCGGGCCTCATCACACCGTCGCTCGACGAGAT
>JBBSKV010000019.1:0-12279 GCA_038255955.1 Propionibacteriales bacterium | reverse complement strand
CGCGCAGTCGGTGGTCATCACCCGCGCCCAGGCGCGCTCCACCGCGATGCCGTCCGGCGAGCAGCTGTCGGCCTTCGCCGCCACGGGTGCCACGCTCGCGCTGCATCTGGCCATCACCCGCACCCGCGAGCTGGCCACCGAGCTCGCCGAGTCGTACGGACTCGCGTGCCCGGTGGCGGTCGTCGCCAACGCCAGCCAGCCCACCGAGGTGGTGCTGCGCGGGACGCTCGCCGACATCGCCGACCAGGTCGAGGCGGCCGGGTTGCGGCAGGCTGCGGTGATCCTGGTCGGTGCTGCGCTCTCGCCGGACGTGCGCGGTGGCGAGTCATTTCTGTACGACCCGAAGCGCGATCGCTCGGCCAGACGGAGGTAGCCCGCGAGGCTACGGCGTGGACCGAGGGGTCCAGACCTGGCCGGCGGCCGTGACCCGGGTCGACGAGGCGCCGATGATCAGCAGGCACTTCATGTCCACGGTCTCGGGGTCGAGTGCACCCAGCGTCGTGACGGTGAGCGACTCCTCGGCGCGGCCGACGTCGCGGCCCACGACGACGACGGTGTCGGGTGAGCGGTGCTCGAGCAGGATGTGCTGGGCGTCGGCTACCTGCGTGGTGCGGCTGCGCGAGCGCGGGTTGTAGATCGCGAGCACCAGGTCGGCCTCGGCCACGGCGCGCAGCCGGCGCTCGATCAGGTCCCACGGCTTGAGCCGGTCCGACAGGCTCATGACCGCGAAGTCCGCGCCGATCGGTGCGCCGGCAGCCGCGGAGACGGCCTGCACGGCCGAGACGCCGGGCAGCACGCGCACCGGCACGTCAGCGAACTCAGGACGCTCGGCGGCCTCGAAGATCGCCGACGCCATGCCGAAGATGCCGGCATCACCGCCCGACACCACCGCGACCCGCTCGCCCGAACGGGCCAGCTCCAGAGCCAGCGCGGCGCGGTCGACCTCGACGGTGTTGCCCGAAGCGTGGCGGGTCAGGCCCGCTCGCTGCGGAATCCGGTCGACGTACGGGGCATAGCCGATCACGTGATCGACACGGGCCAGTGCCTCGGTCGCCTCGGGGGTCAGCCAGCGATCGGGGCCGGGCCCGAGTCCGATCACGAGCACCTCGGCGGCCGCAACGGCCGGTGGCTCGATCACCGGGGTGCGTTCGCGGGGGTCGTCGCCGGGCACCACGATCAGGGAGAAGTAGGGCACCGAGTCGGGATCGACGTCGGCGACCGGCATCCGCCGTTCCTCGGTCATCGATGCGCGTTCGACGTAGATCGCGTCATCGAGCCGGCCAGCCTGGCGCAGAGCCTCGACGACTCCGCCAAAGGTTCGGCCCAGCTTCATGATGATCGCCGCGTCGGTGTCGGCCAGGCGCCGGGCCAGCTCGGGCACCGGCAACGTGCCGGGCAGCACGGTCAGCACGCCGGTCTGCTTGACCAGCGGCACGGCGGCACCGGCGGTGGCCGCTGCGAAGGCCGGGATGCCGGGGACGACCTCGGTGTGGAATCGCGTCGACAACATCTCGTGCACGTACATGTAGGAGCCGTAGAACAGCGGATCGCCCTCGGCGAGCACCACGACGGTGCGACCCGCTTCGAGGTGGGCGGCCAGCCGGGCAGCGCACTCGGCGTAGAAGTCGGCCATGGCGCCGGCGTAGCCGCCGGGATGGTCGGTGCTGCCGGTCGTCACTGGGTACTCGAGCACCTCCTCGACGACGCCGTCCGGAAACAGGCCCGCGGCGATGCGCCGCGCGTTCGACTGCTTGCCCGCCCCCTGGTGATAGGCGATGACGTCGGCGTCGCCGATCAGGCGGGCCGCCTTGATCGTGATCAGCTCGGGATCACCCGGGCCCACCCCGACGCCGAAGAGCCGACCGGGGCCGCTCACTCCTTCTCCTGCGCCAGCGCGTTGAGCGCGGAGGCGGCCATCGCCGATCCACCCCGGCGGCCGTGGACCGTCAGGAAAGGGATGTTCAGCGAGAACTCCTCGAGCGCCTGCTTGGACTCGGCAGCGCCGATGAAGCCCACGGGCGTGCCGATGATCGCGGCAGGTCGCGGAGCGCCGTCGAGCAGCATCTCCAGCAGGTGGAACAGGGCGGTCGGCGCGTTGCCGAAGGCGACGACGGCGCCCTCGAGATATTCGGCCCACAGCGACACGGCCGCGGCCGAGCGGGTGGTGCCCCATGCCGCGGCGAGGCCGGGCACCCGCTCGTCGCGCAGAAAGCACAAGACCTCGTTGTCCTGGGGGAGACGCGCACGAGTGACGCCGGTGGCGACCATCGTGGCGTCGGTGATGATCGGAGCACCGGACTGCAGGGCGCCGCGTGCCGCCGTGACCAGGCGGTCGTGGATCGTCAGATCGGCGGTCAGGTCGACCTGGCCGCAGGCATGCACCATCCGCACGGCGACCTTCTCGGCATCGGCCGGGATGCGCGACAGATCGGCCTCGGCGCGGATCGTCGCGAACGAGTCGTCATAGATGCTCGAGCCGTTGTCGACGTAGGCGTAGTGCCGGGTGGGCCGTTCCAGGGTCATGCGGAACTTTCTGGGTGGGGGGCCGGGTCGGGGATGAGCAGGCTGCGCCACGGAGTGACGACCACCTCGGCACCGGCTCGCGCGAGGACCTGGTCGGCGAGGGCCCGATCGAGCACGCCCTCAGGCACCGCGAGGTGCTCGATGCGCTGGCCTTCGTCGGACTCGATGATGCCGTGTGGCACGGGCAACGAGACGACGTGGGTCCGGGCGTCCCGCGCGAAGTGCGCCCCGATCAGCGACTGGCCCCCACCCGGGAGCTCGTCGACGTGCCACGGAGCCACGCCGTCGTTGGGCGTCGCATCGGCCGCCGCGACGAGGAATCGCTCGGCGTAGTCGACGAGCGCCTGCGCGGCCGCCGCGAGCTCGATGACCGGTCCCCAGGCATGGCCCACCCGCAGCTGCACGTGGGCGTGGTCGACGGCCATGAGGCCGAGATCCAGCGAGCGGGGCGTCACGTCGCCACGCCCGTCGTCGAGCACGAACAGGAATCTCCCGGCGAGGCCGGCGAACAACGGGTCGGCGCACAGCAGCCGGTCGATCTCGCGAGCCACTGGTCTCAGGTCGGCCTGCCCGCCGGACAGGCCGGTCAGCGGCGACACCATGATGTTGCGGACCAGCTCGTGCGATGGGCTCGGCAGCAAGCCGCTGGCGGCGATCGCCTCCACGAGTGCCTCCGGAACCGCGCCGTCCTGGTGGTCGATGCCACGCAGCTGGAGATTGGTGCGCTTGGTCAGCAGCACCGTGCCGTCCGCGAACTTCTCGGCGAGGTCGGCCACCGCCCGCAGGGCCGACGTCGGCAGGGCTCCGCCGACCAGGCGCAGCCGCACGATCGCGCCGTCGTCGGCGATCCACGGGCGCAGCACGCCGGGGCAGCGGTCGGACTGTGAGCGATTCACGGAAGCCATGGTCGCACCAGTCGTCGTCAGGCGCCCGCGACGACGACGTCGGCGACGGAGCGCACGTGATGGGTCACGATCGTCACATGGTCGGCCTCGAGCTCGGTCAGCGACGTGGGCCAGCCTGCTTCCGACCAGAGCCGGTGTGTCTCCCGGACGGCCTCGGTGCCCATCAGGTCGTCGCGCAGCCCGTGCACGAACGCGACCGTCGTGTCGCGCTGGACCGGAGCGGTGGGTGGCCCGAGCATCGTGTGGGTGATCGGATCGATCCGCGGGAAGGGTGCTGCCGCGACGCACACGACCCGCCCGAAGCCGATGCCGAGACGACGCTGGTGCAAGGTCAGGCTCGCTGCCGCGATGCCGCCGAGTGACCAGCCCACGATCGTCATGAGGTCGGGGTCCTCGCCGGCCGACTCCCGCGCGAAGCGAAGAGACGTGAACAGCTCGGCACGGCCGAGATCGTCGGAGGTGGAGTCCCAGTCGGGCACGACGACGCGGCGTCCCCGGGAGGCGATCTCCCGGGCGAGCGGCAGGAGGGTGGCGCGATCGTCAGGACCCCGTCCGTGCCACATCAGCACCGTGGGTCCGTCGCCCACGACCTCGATGCGTTCGGCCAGGGCTCTGTCAGGCATGCGTCTACCGGCCGACGCGGCGCCGGGCTCTCTCAAGCCGTGCGGCCACACGTTTGGCCTCGAACTCCTCGGAAGCGACGGCCTTGTTGACGTCGGCTCCCGACACCAGGGCCGACAGGCTGACATCGACCGGCGGGAAGGCCTCGGCCGGTTCGCCCTGGGTCAGCACGAGCCAGACGGGCTCGCCGCTGTGCATCAGGCGCAAGACGGATCCGTCGACGACCGTGGCCGCCTTCGCGAATGCCTTGCGGCGCTGCAGCTGTGCCTGGGCCTTCGCCGCGGCGGCCGCAGCGGCAGGCTTGCCGGCGGTGTCCCAGGCGATCTTGGCTTGCGGGCCGTACCTGGCCGCCAGCTTGGCGCTGTTCTTCGCAGCAGGAACCATCCAGCTCATTGCGCACTCCTTCCCAGGTGATGCAAGCATCGTGCCACCCGTGGCGCGGCACGGGTACGCTGAACGCGTTCGTGACTCAGGAACCCGGTGTGAATCCGGGGCGGTTCCGCCACTGTGATGCCCGCTTCGCTCGCGAGGTGTGGCCAGCCAGACACTGACTACGGGCTCCCTTTCACCACAACGGGGCGAGAACCCCGAGGAGGAAAATGACGCGCATCGCGTTGCTGTCCACGTCCGACACCGACCTGTTGTCGGCCCGGGCCTCGGGAGCCGACTACACCTACGCCAACCCGGCCCGTCCGGGACACACCGAGATGGCCGAGGCCATCGAGGCCGCCGATCTCGTCGTGGCCCGCATCCTCGGATCGCCCCAGGACCTGTGCTCGGGCTTCGAGCGCATTCGTGCCACGGGCAAGCCCATGGTCGTGCTGGGCGGAGAACAGGCCCCCAGCGCCGAGCTGATGGAGCAGTCGACCGTTCCGATCGGCATCTGCGCCGACGCCCACGTCTACCTCGCCGAAGGCGGCCCGGGCAACCTCGCCCATCTGCACGCCTTCCTGTCCGACACGGTGCTGCTGACCGGTGAGGGCTTCGACGCCCCCGAGGTTCTGCCCGAATGGGGCCTGGCGCCTCGGCTCGCCTCACCGAGCGACGAGGGCAAGGCACGCGTGGGCGTCCTGTACTACCGGGCGCACGAGGCCAGCGGAAACTCAGGCTTCGCGCATGCCCTGGCTGCGGCCATCGACGACACCGGCGACGCCATCGGCGTCCCGATCTTCAGCTCATCGCTGCGCGCGTCGCCCGACGCGTTGTTCGAGGAGATGGCCACCCTCGACGCCCTGATCGTCACGGTGCTGGCCGCGGGCGGCACCAAGCCCGGCACCGTCAGCGCCGGCGGCGACGACGAGGCGTGGGACGTCGCCCGCCTGAAGGCGCTTGACATCCCGATCCTGCAGGGCCTCAGCCTGACGTCCAGCCGCGAGGAGTGGGAAGCGTCCGACGACGGCGTCACCCCGCTCGACTCGGCCAACCAGATCGCCATCCCCGAGTTCGACGGCCGCATCATCACCGCACCGTTCTCGTTCAAGGAGGTCGACGAGGACGGCCTGCCGCGCTACGTCGCGGACGCCGAGCGCTGCGCCCGCGTGGCCGGTATCGCCGCCGCCCACGCCCGCCTGCGCCACACGCCGCCGGCAGATCGCAAGGTCGCGCTGATGCTGTCGGCCTACCCCACCAAGCACAGCCGCGTGGGCAATGCGGTGGGGCTCGACACCCCCGTCTCGACGATCCAGCTGCTCAGGACGATGCGCGACGCCGGCTACGACCTGGGGGCGCCCGGAGCCATCCCTGGTCTCGACCTCGAGGATCTCACCGAGGCCGGCGACACCTTGATCCACGCGCTGATCGCCGCAGGCGGCCAGGACGAGGAGTGGTTGACGCAGGCCCAGCTCACCGACAGCCACGTGCGCATCGGTGCCGAGCAGTACACCGCGTGGTTCGACGGATTCCACCCCGATCTGCGCGAGGCGATGACCGAGGCGTGGGGCCCTGCCCCCGGCCAGCTGTTCGTCAACGACGAGCGTGAGATCGTGCTGGCCACGATTCAAGCCGGCAACGTCATCCTGCTGATCCAGCCGCCCCGCGGGTTCGGCGAGAACCCGGTCGCGATCTACCACGATCCCGACATGGCGCCCTCGCACCACTACCTGGCGGCCTACCGCTGGCTCGAGGAGTCATTCGGCGCGCACGCCGTGGTGCACCTGGGCAAGCACGGCTCGATGGAGTGGCTGCCGGGCAAGAACGCGGCGCTGTCGGCTTCGTGCGGAAGCGACGCCGCGATCGGCAATATGCCACTGATCTACCCGTTCCTGGTCAACGACCCGGGCGAGGGCGCGCAGGCCAAGCGCCGTGCACATGCCACGATCATCGACCACCTGATCCCGCCGATGGCCCGCGCCGAGAGCTATGGCGACATCGCCAAGCTTGAGCAGCTGCTCGATGAGTACGCCAACATCGCGGCGATGGACCCGGCCAAGCTGCCCGCCATCCGCGGCCAGATCTGGACCCACATGCGGGCCGCGGAGATGCATCGCGACCTGGGTCTGGACGACATCCCGGACGACGAGGAATTCGACGACTTCATCTTCAACGTCGACGGCTGGCTGTGCGAGATCAAGGACGCCCAGATCCGCGACGGTCTGCACGTCCTGGGTCAGGCGCCCGAGGGAGAGGCACGGGTCAACCTCGTGCTGTCGATCCTGCGGGCCAACCAGATCTGGGGTGGCGAGACCGGTGCAGTGCCCGGCCTCCGCTCGGCACTGGGTCTGAAGGAAGGTGAGGATGCGCTCGGGGCGATCGACCAGATCGAGGCGCGGGCGCACGCGCTGATCCAGGCCATGGAAGACGAACAATGGGAACCTTCGACGGCCCAGAAGCTGCATGACGATCCGGCGGTCGTGCAGGTGCTGGAGTTCGCCGCCACGCAGGTCGTGCCACGGCTTGCCCGCACCACCGACGAGCTCGATCACGTGCTGCATGCCCTCGACGGCGGCTTCATCCCCGCCGGTCCGTCCGGGTCGCCCCTTCGCGGTCTGGTCAACGTGCTGCCCACGGGTCGCAACTTCTACACCGTGGACCCCAAGGCCGTGCCCTCGCGGCTGGCCTGGGACACCGGTCGCGCGATGGCCGACTCACTGATCGAACGGCACCTGGCCGACACCGGCGAGTACCCGCAGTCGGTTGGCCTGTCGGTGTGGGGCACGTCGGCCATGCGCACCTCTGGTGACGACATCGCCGAGGTGCTTGCACTGATCGGTTGCGAACCCGAGTGGGATCCTGCTTCCCGGCGCGTCAACGGCATGCGGGTCGTGCCGTTGGAGGAGCTGAACCGCCCCCGCATCGACGTCACGGTGCGCATTTCGGGCTTCTTCCGCGACGCGTTCCCGCACGTCATTTCGATCCTGGACGACGCCATCTGTCAGGTCGCCGCGCTCGACGAGCCCGACGACAAGAACTACGTGCGGGCCCACGCCCAGGCCGACCTCGCCGAGCACGGCGACGAGCGTCGCGCCACCACTCGTATCTACGGCTCCAAGCCCGGGTCCTACGGTGCTGGCATCCTGCAGGTCATCGAGGCCGGCAACTGGCGCGACGACAATGACCTTGCCGAGGTCTACACGGCGTGGGGCGGCTTCGCCTACGGCCGTGACCTCGACGGCGCTCCGGCGGCCGACGACATGCGCGCAAACTACCGGCGCATCGCGGTGGCGGCCAAGAACATCGACACCCGCGAGCACGACATCGCCGACTCCGACGACTACTTCCAGTACCACGGCGGCATGGTCGCCACGGTCCGCGCGCTGACCGGTTCGGAGCCCAAGGCGTACGTCGGCGACTCCACGTCCCCCGATGCCGTGCGCACTCGCACCCTCCAGGAGGAGACCACCCGCGTCTTCCGGGCGCGCGTGGTGAACCCGCGCTGGATCGGGGCGATGCAGCGCCACGGCTACAAGGGTGCCTTCGAGCTCGCGGCCACGGTCGACTACCTGTTCGGCTTCGACGCCACCACCGGCGTCGTCCACGACTGGATGTACGAGACGCTCGCCCAGGAGTACGTGATGGACCAGACCAATCAGGCGTTCATGAAGAAGTCGAACCCGTGGGCGTTGCGCGGGATCATCGAGCGACTAAACGAAGCGGTCGACCGTGACCTGTGGGCCGAACCCGACCAGGACCTGCTCGACGAGATGCGGCAGGTGTACCTCGACCTCGAGGGCGATCTGGAGGACCGGCACCAGTGAGCCGTCGGGTCACCCTGGTCGGGATCGGAGCCGGTGATCCCGACCAGCTGACCGTCGAGGCGGTCGAGGCCCTGCGGTCGGCGTCGTTCGCGATCGTGTCGCGCAAGCGCGAGGACGATCCCCTCGAAGCCGCCCGACGCGCGATCGTCGACCGTCATGCCCCCGGCCTGGAGCTGGTGGCCGTGCGCGACCCCGAGCGTGACCGGCGGCCGGAGAGCACGACGAGTGCTGAGGGATATGCCGCAGCGGTCGATCAGTGGCACGCCGCCCGCTCCGAGGCCTACGAGCAGGTGCTGATGGAGCGGGACGGGGACGCGGTCTTCCTGGTGTGGGGCGATCCGGCCTTCTACGACTCCACCATCCGGGTGATGGAGCGCATCGTGCGGCGCGGAAACATCGTCGTCGAATGGTCCGTCATCCCGGGCATCTCTGCGCTGCAGCTGTTGGCCGCGCGCCACCGCATCGTCCTGCACGACGTGGGTCAACCCATCGTGGTGACGACCGGCCGGCGTCTGGCCGAAGCCGTGCAGTCCGGCGCGGACAACATCGCGGTTATGCTGACCAGCCGGCTCGAGCTCGACGCGTTCAGCACGTGGGACATCTGGTGGGGAGCCAACCTGGGCACTGCCAGCGAGCGGCTGGTCGCCGGCCGGGTCGCCGGCGTCCTGCCCGAGCTGCTCTCCGCGCGGGACAGTGCTCTCGCCGAGGCCGGGTGGGTCATGGACGTCTACCTGCTGCGAAAAGTCGACGCAGCCCACGAACAGTAGGGTGGCGTCCGTGACCGACCTGCCGTGGGATCCGATCGCCGAAGCCCGGCAGAACTGGCGTGAGCACGGCTGGGAGGCTGCGGCCGACGGCATGGCGGCGATCACCTCGATCACTCGGGTGCACCAGCTGCTGATGGCCCGCATCGACGCCACCTTGAAGCCGCACGGTGTCTCGTTCGCCCGGTTCGAGATGCTGCGGCTGCTGGCCTTCGCGCAGGACGGTCAGCTGCCGATGAGCCGGGCGCGGACGTTGCTGCAGGTCCACCCGGCCAGCGTCACCAACATCGTCGACCGGCTGGAGACCGACGGTCTGGTGCAGCGTGAGGCTCACCCCGACGACGGCCGGTCCGTCGTGCTGATCCTGACCGATTCGGGGGCCGAGCTGGTCGAACGGGCCACGGCCGACTTGAACCGCGAGGTGTTCGAGGCTCCGGGACTCGACGCGGACGAGATCGCCCAGGTCACGCGGGTGCTGGCGGGATTTCGCGAGCGGGCCGGCGACTTCGGGACGTCCACCCCGCCCGAGCCGCTGTAGACCTACTGCTGCTGGTCGCCGGAAGCCTTCCGCACGCGGTTGATGATCCCGGAGAAGTCGAGGTTGGCGCCGTCTCCGTCGGCGAACTCCCGGTAGATCTCCTGGACGAGGCGCCCCACCTGGGTGTCGGTTCCGGTGAGCTCGGCCGCCTGCATGGCGAGCCCGAGGTCCTTGGCCATCAGCGGCGAGGCGAAGCCCGGCTTGAAGTCGCGGTTGGCGGGGCTCGTCGGCACCGGGCCCGGGACGGGGCAGTTGGTGGTCAGCGCCCAGCACTGGCCGGTGGCCGCTGACGTGACGTCGAAGATCGTCTGGTCGGTCAGACCCAGCTTCTCGCCCAGCACGAATGCCTCGCTGACTCCGATCGTCGAAATGGCGAGCATCAGGTTGTTGCACACCTTGGCGGCCTGACCCGCTCCGGAGTCGCCACAGTGCACGACCTTGCCGGCCATGGGATCAAGGACGGCGGTGATCTCGGGGATGTCGGCCGACTCGGCGCCCACCATGAACGCGAGCGTTCCCGCCTCGGCGCCCACGACCCCACCCGAGACCGGGGCGTCGGCAGCCCGCAGACCAGCGTCCGTGGCGCGCGTCGCGGCGGAGCGGGCCTCGTCGACCGCGATGGTCGAGGAGTCGATCACCAGCGTGCCTGGTGCGAGGTGCTCCAGCACCTCGTCGTAGACCGCATGCACGAGAGCGCCGTTGGGGAGCATCGTGATGACCACGTCCGCACCCTCGACCGCCGCGACGGCGGAGGCGAGGACGGGCACGCCCAGAGTCTCGGCGGGTCCGGGGTTCAGGTCGAAGCCGGCCACGGTGTGCCCGGCCGAGATGAGGTTGGCGGCCATCGGCGCGCCCATGTTGCCCAGTCCGATGAAGGCGATCGTGGTCATGCTGACTCCCGTTTGTCGT
The DNA here is from genome assembly GCA_038255955.1 of Propionibacteriales bacterium. GTDB lineage: Bacteria > Actinomycetota > Actinomycetes > Propionibacteriales > Nocardioidaceae > Aeromicrobium. The sequence continues at coordinate 1,826 of JBBSKV010000019.1, read as the reverse complement.
GGTGGTGCAGGCCGAGCTCGCGCTCGCCGAGTGGGGCGAAGCAGGCGTCGACGGCTGCCGGATCGAGGTCTTCGACGGTGGGTGGGTCCCACCGCGGGTTGCGGTCCTTGTCGATGACCTGGGCGCGCACGCCCTCGACGAAGTCGGGGCGCTGCTGCAGGCGGATCGCGAGCCGCAGATCCTGGTCGAGCGTCTGGCGCAGACCGTCGAAGTCGGTCGCGTTGCGCAGCGACCGCAGGGCGACGGCGCACGAGGTAGGGCAGTGCCGGCGGATCTTCGCCGCGACGTCGGGTCGCGCCGACTCCAGACGCTGGACGATGGTCAACAGGTCGTCGCCTGCATATGCGGCGTCGATCCACTCGCGGTCAGCGAGCAGAGGCGCTTCGGGCGGCGTGCCAGCCACCCGGGCGACGACGGTGGCGACGTCGTCGGTCTCCAGGGCTGCCGTCAGCTCCGCGATCCGGTCGATCGGCACGAAGTGGTCGGCCATGCCGATGGCGAGCGCATCGCCCGGCCCGACCGATCCGGCGGTCAGCGCCAGGTGCGTGCCGAGCTCGCCGGGTGATCGCGCGAGCAGCAGTGACCCGCCGACGTCGGGCACGAAGCCGATGCCGACCTCAGGCATGCCGATTGACGAGCGCTCGGTGACGATCCTGGTGCTCGCGTGCGCGGAGATGCCGATGCCACCGCCGAGCACGATGCCGTCCATGACGACCACGACGGGCTTGGGGTACTCGGCGATCTGCAGATCGAGCAGGTACTCGTCGCGCCAGAAGTCGGCTCCCGCCGTGCCGCCGTCCTGCGCGTCGTGGAACAACGAGACGATGTCGCCGCCGGCGCACAGGCCGCGGTCGCCCGCACCTGTGAGCAGCACGGTCCCGATCGCGTCGTCGTCGCGCCACGTCTCAAGCGCCGCGGCAAGCAGTCCGACCATCTCGTGGGTCAGGGCATTGATGGCCCGCGGACGATTGAGCACCAGGTGCCCCAGTCGGCCGCTGCGTCGCACGAGGACGGCTGGTTCCGGTGTCATGCGGCACCTGAGGTGGCGTCGAACGACCGGCTGATGATCAGCTGCATGATCTCGTTGGTGCCCTCGAGGATCTGGTGGACCCGCAGGTCGCGGACCACCTTCTCGATGCCGTACTCGGCCAGGTAGCCGTAGCCGCCGTGCATCTGCAGGGCGGTGTTGGCCGCGTCGAAGCCGGCGTCGGTGACGAACTTCTTGGCCATGGCACACAAGGTGACGGCGTCTGCGTCTCCCGCGTCGACCGCGTCGGCGGCCCGGAACAGCAGGCAGCGGGCGGCCTCGAGCTGGGTCTGTGCGTCGGCGAGCCGGAACCGCAGACCCTGCTGCTCCAGCAGGGGGCCTCCGAAGGCCTTGCGGGTGCGGAGGTGCTCGACCGCCCGGTCGACGGCCCACTGAGCACCGCCGAGCGAGCAGGCCGCGATGTGCAGGCGGCCTCCGTTGAGCGCGCGCATCGCGACGCCGAATCCGCCGCCCTCACCGCCGAGGACCTGGCTGTCGTCGACGCGGACGCCTTCGAGCACGACCTGGCGGGTGGGCTGGGCGTGCCAGCCCATCTTGCGCTCGTTGGCGCCGAACGACAGCCCGTCGGCGTCTCCGGGCACGATGAAAGCCGTGATGCCGTGGGACCCGGGGTCGCCGGTGCGGGCCATCACGACGTAGACGTTGCTGGTGCCGGCGCCCGAGATGAACTGCTTGACCCCGTCGAGCACCCACGCATCGCCGTCGCGCCGGGCCGTCGTGCGCAGGGCGGCCGCATCGGACCCGGCGTCCGGCTCGGTCAGGCAGTAGCTGCCCAGCT